>JAKACI010000135.1 GCA_021821565.1 bacterium
TAAGTTCTTGCCTGAATAATATTTTTGTAAATTATAATCATTTTTACAAACAAACGAATCTTGAGGCAAAGCAATATCGGAATCATTAATTAATTTCATAATGTTTTTTTATTAATTCTATTAAATTTTTATAATATAATATATTATACTATACCATATGAATTAAACTTAATTATAAAACTATTTTGTAAACGCAATATAAACAATTCTTAAATGAAAGCAAATAAATTTATAAAAATTGTTAACGACGATATTTTAATTATATCTTTATTATGTCTATTTAATTATCTATGTATATTATGAATAATTTAAAATTTCATCTTATAAGTTTAGGATGCCCGAAGAATCAGGTTGATTCCGAAGATATGTTCACAATTTTAAAAAAAGAAGGGCTTATTTTTAGTCCGGAAATTTCAGGAAGCGATATATGTATAGTTAATACATGCGGTTTTCTTGAGAAAGCAAGAAAAGAATCTATTGATGTTATTGTGGAGACTATTAACTATAAACTTAACGGCGACATTAAACATATAATAGTTACGGGATGTATGGTAAATAATTATAAAGATAGTCTTATAAAAGAATTGCCTGAAGTTGATTATTTCCTACCCACTTTTGATGAATATACTATTGCGGATATTGCAAAAAATAAATTAGACGTATTTGCGCTTATTGATGGCGATTACGATGATAATAACGATAATAACTATAATGACGGCAATAATGATAAGAATAAAGATAATTTAAGTAATCTAAGAGAAATTAATTTTGGCGGCAATTTAAATAACAATTTAAATTTAAATAAAAATGTAAATAAAAATCAAAATAAACTAACTGATAAAGAATCTATAAATAAAGGCGGCTTAGATATAATTGAGAGGGAACATTTTAATTTAAAAAGAACAGCTTATTTAAAGATTTCTGAAGGATGCGACAGGAAATGCTCATTTTGCATTATACCTTCCATAAGAGGACAATATAAATCTAAGAGTATAGAGGATTTAAAAAAAGAGGCATTATATTTGTCTGAAAACGGAGTTAAAGAATTAATATTAATATCGCAGGATACTTCCTATTATGGGATTGATAATAATATTAAAGACGGGCTTTATTTTTTATTAAAAGAATTGATGAAAGTTAAAAAAATAAAATGGATTAGACTTATGTATCTTTACCCTGCCTTAATAACCGATAATTTAATATCGCTTATTAAGAGAGAAGAAAAAATTCTTAAATATATAGATATGCCTGTTCAGCATATAAGCGACAATGTATTAAAACTTATGAAAAGGTCGACGGATAAAAAAACTATTTTAGGGCTTATAGAAAAATTTAAAGCCGAAATTCCGGATATTGCTTTAAGAACATCTCTGATAACAGGTTTTCCGGGGGAAACCGAAAGTGATTTTAGCGAACTGCTGTCTTTTATCAGAGAAACAAAATTTGATAATCTTGGAGTGTTTAAATATTCCGATGAGCGCGAAGCCGCTTCTTTTAAGTTAGATAATAAAATAAATGTAAAATTAAAAAATGAAAGATATAAAGCGCTAATGGAACTGCAAAACTCATTGCTGCCTAAAATATTTTCAAAATATATCGGAAAAAATTATGATGTTATAATGGACAATGAAAATAGCGGCAAAAATATTATTCAGGCAAGAACTTATTTTCAGGCGCCCGATATTGACGGCTCTACCTATATATACTTAGAAAATAATACCGGCAGTAATAAAATTCACAACAATAACAATAACAACAATAAAATTAATAACAATAACAATAATAATAGAATAAATACCGCTGATAAAATTAGTAGAACTGAAAGAACAGATTTTTTAGAGGTGAAAATTACCAAACAAAAAAATTACGATTTATATGGAGTTGCTTATAATAACGGATTATAACTTAATTTAATTATAATTAAATGCAAATACAAAAATATAACAAAGAAATAATCAAACTTAAACTAATATATAATATAATCTCAAATATATGGTGAAAATAGAAAAAAGCATAGCATACGCTGATAGAAAGAATAATAGGAAAAATATAAGATAATCATTGTATAAATAATTTACAAATTAAATAATACAAATTAAATAATACAAATTAAATAATACAATAAAATTTAAATATGTATAATGATGTTTTAAAAACCGATAAGGAGCTTGAGTTCCCACATATTTTTCAATTATCGGCATCTGCCGGAAGCGGCAAAACCCATAATCTTTCCTTAAGATATGTCCAATTTCTTCTATCTTCCGATATAAAATCAAATAATATAAAAACGAACAATTTAAATAATATTATAGCTATTACATTTACAAACAAAGCTGCCAATGAAATGAAAGAACGTATCTTAAAGCTGTTAAAATCTATTGCTATCGGAAATAAACAGGCGTTAGAACAAATAGAGCAGGTAATTTCTTTCAGCAAAGGCAGCAATAATAATATAAATAATAATGTAAATGACGGCAATTCGTCAAAAAAAGAAATTTCTTCCATAAATAATGACGACAAAATACCTAAATTAACGGCGAATATTGAATCAGCGCTTGAAAAAAAAGCTTCCGGTCTTGTAGATAATATAATTAAAAATTACTCAGATTTTAATGTTAGAACAATAGACAGTTTTTTAACCGATATAATTAAAGCATCTTTATTAGAAACGGATATAAGACCGGGATTCAGTATAATTATGGATTCAACGGCTTATATAGAATCTGCTTTAGATAAATTGCTTTTAAATGCAAATGTAAATGAAGACAAAGAAATTACAAATATATTTATTGAATTTGTTAAAAATTATACTGCAATAGAAGGCAAAAACAATTTTAATCCGCGTTCGGCAATTATAGACATCATAAAAGAATTAAGGAATATTGAAAATACTAAAGGCAAATATTTTAATGTTCCGGATGATAAAGATTATCTGATTAAAGCACATAAATATATAGAAAAAAACATTAACAATATATATAAAAAACCTTTTAAAATAGACACTTTAGAAACTTTATGCGATTGCGGAGGCAAATTGCAAGAATTAGCAAATTTTATAGAAGATTACAATAAATTTGTGAATTATAAGGGCGGCGATAATAGCAAAAATAAAAATAAAAATTGTTTTAATAATGCTGATTATAATTCTAATACTGCCAAATCATCAAAAAAAATCGTGTCTAAATCTAAAGAAATAAAATTGCACAATAATGCCGTAAAGGGGTTAGCAAAAATTGCAGGAATGAATTTTAGTTCCGCATATTTGCTTAAAAATAACGTCAAAGAAATTATTACAAATGCTAAAAGTTTAGAAAGTTTAGAAAATATAGAAATTTTAAATAAACTTCAGCAAACATGGGACAGCATAAGAGCAAGTATTAAAAATATTATATTAACGATCAACGGCGTAAAATTTTATTCCTATATAAAAATATTAAAAGAAATTAAAAAAATCATAGCCGTAAAATCAAAAAACGACGGAAATATATTTATAGATGAATTAAAAATAAAAGTAAATGGGCTGATTAGAGACAATAGAGTTCCCGATATTTATTTTAATATCGGAGAAAAAATTTATCATTATCTTATAGATGAATTTCAAGATACAGATAAACTTCAATGGGAAAATATAAAAGCATTAGTTGAAAACAGCATTGCAAACGGAGGCACATTTTTTTATGTTGGAGATAAAAAACAGTCTATATATAGATTTAAAGGCAGCGATGCGGATTTATTCGATTCGGTTATATATGATTTTCGCAATGAAAATATTATTCATGAAAACAATTTTTATGAAGAAAAACTTTTTTATAATTTCAGATCTGAAAAAGAACTTATATATTTTTTTAATAATACGTTTAATCCTGAAAATTTAATTTTAAATTTATTAAACGAAAATATTTTTAACAAACAACAGGACACATTAAATTTAATCAGTTTAACCGATTCAATTGACGGCTTAGTGAATAAAAATATTATATATCTTATAAACAAAGTATATAAAGACCATATCCAGGAACCGCCGAACGGCAATTATAAAAATAAAAATAGCGGATTAAATGAACAAAATATAGATATTAAAGATATTGAAAATATCAATAATATCAATAATAATATTCATTCTCAAAAAGAAAAAAATGAGAGAGAAATTTCAAATAGCGGCGGAAAAAATTTTAAAGGATATGTTTATATTGAAAGAATTTTAGAAAAGAAAGATGAATATAAAAAAAATAACAAAGAAGAAACAGATGAAACTAAAAATAATAAAGATATTAACGATATTAAGAACAATAATGATGTTAATGATGTTAACGATGATAATAACGGCAGTAATATTGATAATTATAGCAATAACGAAGACAATGCGCCCGCCGCTATAAATTCACGGGAGATTAAAGGAATATGCTTAGATAAAACCATAGATATAATAAAAGATATTAAAAGCCGTAATTACAACTATAAAGATATTGCAATTTTAACCCGTACAAATCAAGAATCAGGCGATATAGTCCTAAGGCTTAAACGTGAAAAAATCCCTGCCGAATCAGAACAAAATGCCGACATAAGAAACAATACTCTGATTAAAGAAGTTATCAATTTTATTAAGTTTCTTAATAAACCGGCAGACAATCTTTCTTTTTTGAATTTTATAAGCGGCGCAATATTTGCTTCTATATTCAATAAATCAACTAATTTTTCTATTATTTTAAAAAATGAGATAAATAATTTTGTTGCGCAAAATAGAAAAAAAGAATTTATTTATTTATATTTTAAAAAATGGATTCAAGAAATAATCAAACTTAAACTAATATATAAT
>JAKACI010000136.1 GCA_021821565.1 bacterium
CCGCAATTAATAGAAATGGGTTCATTATATTTGTTGCATTTACTGCATTTTTTTATAATAATCTTGTATCGGTTCAACAGATATTTTTTTTTCTTTAAGTGATTTTATAGCCGAAGAAGCGGCAAAAGCCCCTCTAATAGTCGTATAGTAAGGTATAGTAAATTCAATTGCGCTCCTTCTGATAGCATAAGAATCTTCTAAAGACTTCATACCTCTGGGAGTATTAAAAATCATATTAATTTCTTTATTTTTTAACGCATCTATAATATGCGGTCTTCCTTCTTTAACTTTATTTATTTTAAAATTTTTAATATTTATTTTGTCTAAATATTTAGAAGTACCTTTCGTTGCCAAAATACTAAAACCCATTTCTATTAATTGCGGACAAAGTTCTTTTAAATATTTTTTATCTTCATCTTTTACGCTTATTAAAATATTTCCTTTTTCAGGAATATTTTGACCGGCGGCTATTTGCGATTTTGCATAAGCTACACCAAAACTTTTGTCTATCCCCATAACTTCGCCTGTGGAACGCATCTCGGGTCCAAGCATTGGATCTACATTTGAAAATTTCGTAAAAGGAAACACGGCTTCTTTAACACAATAATAATCAATATCAAAAGACCCTTGCAGCCCCAAATCTTTTAATTTTCTGCCAAACATTACAAGCGTAGCATATTTTGCAATAGGCACGCCCGTCGCCTTGCTGACAAAAGGGACCGTGCGCGAAGCACGCGGATTTACTTCTATTATGTATATTTTATCATATTTTATAGCAAATTGTATATTTATTAATCCTATTACATGAAACTCAAGACATATTTTTTTTGTTATTTCTTTGATTTGTTCTACAATGTTATTGTTTAAAGAAAATGCGGGCAAAGAGCATGCGCTGTCTCCTGAATGCACTCCCGCTTCTTCAATATGTTCCATCACACCTGCTATATAAACATCTTCTCCGTCGCATAATGCATCCGCATCCACTTCAATAGCATCTTCTAAAAACTTATCTATCAATATAGGAAAAGAAATATCCTGAGCAAATATTTTTTTAATATATTTATTTAATGAGTTTTCGTTGTAAATAATTTCCATAGCTCTTCCTCCAAGAACATAAGAAGGCCTTAAAAGGACAGGAAATCCTATTAAAATAGAATTTTTATAAACTTCTTTTTCATTGAATGCCATTGAACTCTCAGCCTGAAAAAGTCCCATTTTTTGAATAATATCTTTAAATTTTTCTCTATCTTCGGCTATATCTATATATTTATAAGGTGTTCCAAGAATATTAAATTTTCTGTTTTCAAATTCTTTAGCAAGTTTAAGGGGGGTCTGTCCGCCAAATTGCAATATAATCGGGGGATACCCTTCTAATTTTGAAACCTGAAGTACATCTTCTGCCGTAAGCGGTTCAAAGTATAGTCTCGAAGAAGTATCGTAATCGGTAGATACGGTTTCAGGATTGCAGTTTATCATTATCGGTTTATATCCTATCTCTTTTAACGCAAAAGCGCTGTGTACGCAGCAATAATCAAATTCTATGCCCTGTCCTATCCTGTTAGGTCCGCTTCCGAGAATAATAGCTTTTTTGCCTTCAAGCGCACTAATTTCATTAGTTTTATCATAAGAAGAATACATATAGGGGGTAGCAGCTTCAAATTCCGCTCCGCACGTGTCTACCTTTTTATAAACCGGATATATTTGAAATTTATCTAATAGCTTTTCTATATATTTTTCCTGTTCTTTAATAATTTTAAATACATTTTTATCTTTCTTTAGATATTCATCAGGTTTAATATGACTGCCGTTTTTATCTACAGCGGTTAATTTAGCAATAATTATATTAGAAAAACCGAGTAGTTTTGCTTCTTTTAAAATTTCTTCAGTCTCTTTATTAGTCTCTTTATTAGTCTCTTTATTAGTCTCTTTATTAGTCTCTTTAAATTTTTTATCGGATTCGCTATTATATACATCTGTATCTGCGGCATTAAAAATATTGCATAAAAACAATTTTTTTTCAAAATCTATAATTAATGAAATTTGTTCCAGAAACCATCTGTTAATTTTTGAAAATTCATAAACTTCATCAACCGTAAAACCTGCTCGCAAAGAATCGGCTATTAATAAAAGTCTTCTATAATCGGCATTTTTAATTAAAGTTTTTATTTCTTCTTTTACATTAGAAATTTCTATGTCTGCGGATTCTGAAATATTTGAGATAATCGGGCTACCGCTGCCGGCATTTTCCGTATTATTAATTGAATAAAATACCGATTCTGAATTGTTCGGACAATCATATAACAGATCAAGACCGTATAGCGATTCAATCCCGTAATACCCGTTTTCTAATGATCTGGCAGCTTTTTGCAGCGATTCGCAAAAAGTCCTGCCTATAGCCATAACCTCGCCGACCGACTTCATATGAGTCGTTAAAGAAGAATCCGTTTGCGGAAATTTTTCAAAAGTAAAACGCGGAATTTTAGTAACGACATAATCTATAGACGGCTCAAAACATGCCATAGTTTTTTTTGTTATATCATTCGGCAGCTCATCAAGAGTATATCCTACCGCTAATTTTGCCGCTATTTTAGCAATTGCAAAGCCTGTTGCTTTAGAAGCTAAACTTGAACTTCTTGAAACTCTTGGATTCATTTCTATTACATAAGCATCGTCAGAATCAGGGTCTAACGCAAATTGTACATTGGCGCCTCCTGTTTCTACGCCAATTTCCCTCATTATTTTTATAGTCCAGTCTCTTATTTTTTGCAGATCTTTATTATTTAATGTTTGAACCGGGGCGATAGTAATTGAATCTCCTGTATGAATACCCATAGGATCAAAATTTTCAATAGAACATATTATAATTGTATTTTTATTTTTATCGGTCATTACTTCAAGCTCAACTTCTTTAAAACCGATAATTGATTTTTCTATCAAAATTTCATTTGTAGGACTTGCGTTAATTCCTCTTTGTGCATATTCTTCAAATTCTTCAATGTTATAAGCAATACCGCCTCCCGTTCCGCCAAGAGTGAAAGAAGGTCTTATTATTACAGGAAACCCTATCTGTTTTAAAACTGCAAACGCTTCTTCTGTATTATGCGCAAAATCGCCCTGCAATACGGGAACTCCGATTTTTTCCATACTTTTTTTAAAATATTCTCTATCTTCAGCTTTTTTTATAGCATCTATGCTTGCTCCAAGTATTTTAATGCCAAATTTATCTATAATTTTTCTTTCATATAATTCAACGGTTAAATTAAGGGCAGTCTGTCCGCCTAAAGTAGGAATAATACTATCGGGTCTTTCTTTTTCAATAATTTTTTCCAAAAAATCTGCGTTTAGCGGTTCTATGTAAGTTTTATAAGCATACTCGGGATCGGTCATAATAGTAGCAGGATTAGAATTCACTAAAATAGTTTCATATCCTTCTTCAGCCAGAGCTTTTGCCCCCTGTGTTCCTGAATAGTCAAATTCTGCAGCCTGCCCTATGATTATAGGTCCTGAACCTATAATCATAATTTTTTTTATATCTGTTCGTTTTGGCATAATAGATACCTTATATTAATTATTAAAATACCCCATAGTTAACATAGTTAAATAGTTAAATCATTTATTAAATCTGTTTGATAATAACCTGATAAATCGGCATTGGACAAATAATCAACGGCTTCGATATATTCTTCCGCAGTTATTTTTCTATTTACGGCATCATCATTAAAAGCTTTGTAAGCAGGAAAATATTGGCTCATAAGGCTTATTGGAACGTTTTTTGACAATTCTTCGGCAATAAATTTAAAAGATTCTTTATATCCCGAAAGATTATCCGGTAAAACTAAATGCCTGACAAGCATTCCTTTTATAGCGATACCGCTAAAATCGGTCTGCAATTCTCCTGATTGTTTATATATTTTTTTTAAAGCTTTTCTGTTGATTTCAACATAGTTATCTGCTCCGGAATATTTAAGTGCGATCTTATTATCGGAATATTTTATATCGGGAAGATATATATCTATAATACCGTCTAATATTTCTATCAGCTCTTCCGTTTCATATCCTGAACTGTTATAAATAACAGGTATTTTTAAACCCTTATCTTTTGCAATATATAAAGCTTCGACAATAAACTGCATAAAATGCGTTGAGGTTACTAAATTAATATTATGCGCACCTCTTTTTTGAAGTTTGAGCATAATATCGCTTAACTCTGATACGCTATAGTCTTTTCCGTTATAAAATCTGCTGATCGGATAATTCTGACAGAATTTGCACTTTAAGGAACAGCCTGAAAAAAATATCGTACCTGAACCGTTACTCCCAGAAATACAGGGCTCTTCCCCTTTATGTATATTAAAACTTGCAATACGCAATTTGTCTTTTGCCCCGCATAAACCTTTTTCCGCTTTAAATCTTTTAGCATTGCAATATCTCGGGCACAACGAACAGTTTTCAGTAATTTTATAAAGATATTTTATCCTGTATAAAAAATCCTCTCCTGTCATTTCTAATTTTAATATATTAATTATTTTCTATTTTGCTTTCTAAACATAATTTCTTAAAATCTTCAAATAAGTATTTTGAATCATTCGGACCGGGTGAGCTTTCAGGATGATATTGAACAGAGAATATGTTTAACGATTCATTTTTAATACCTTCTGTCGTGCCGTCGTTTAAGCTAATGTGCGTTATTTCTGTATTTTTAAGATTTTTATTCGAACAGCCGCTC
>JAKACI010000137.1 GCA_021821565.1 bacterium
GGCGGGTAAAAAAAAATAAAAGAAGCAGCATAAATATTTAATATATTAAAATGATATAAAATTATTTTCCTGCAATGCTGTTTGTAAAAAAAACGGCGGATTTTATTTTCATACGCGAGATTATAGACGAGGCAGCTTTAGGATTCATATGGGACAGTATATAAATAGCCAGCTGTCGGTTTACATGGGGCAATATTGCAGCTGCTTTTTTAGGGCTCATAGATGAATAGACGACAATAAGGTTTTTAACTGTAGATTTCTGCGAAGCTTTTATGGTACTTATTTTAGTTTCTATTTTTTTTAGTTCGTTTAACTCGGTTTTTATCTGTTCTTTTAAAATTTTAATTTTAGATTGTTCGGTGCTTAACTTTGATGCATAAACATTTCCGACAGTTAAATAAAATTGAAATAATAAAAGAATTAAAACAAAGAAAAAAATTGAAAAAGAAAAATATATATATTTATCTTCTTTGTTAAAACTGCAAATCATATAGTTAATTTTATTTGTTAAAATATTTTATATTAATTATATATTTAAATTATATTTAAGTCAAAAGCATCAGACAAAGAATATTATTCTATATATTATATATAAATATTTTATAATGAGAATATAAATATTTTAATTTTGTTCAGTGTTATATTTATTTGATGTTAAATCATTTAGTATCATTTCTTCTTTTTTAATTAAATTTAATTTATCAATAGCAAGATATTTATCTTTCAATTTTTTTATTTTTTCAAATTCTATTTTGGATTGCAACAGATATAATCTCCTTTTTTCCAATTCTTTTTCAATGATATCCTTTTCTCTAAGCGTCGTATTTAAACTATTCATCAATCCTTGATATTCGCTTTCTAAAATTAAAAAATCATTAATAGATGAAATGCCTGAAGCATTCTTTGAATAGTTTAATTTAAAGTCTTCTATTTTATTTTTAATATTATTTATATTCAAATTAATTTTAATATATTCTTTTTGAACTTTTGAAAATTCAACATAGGATTTATCTTCTATTAATTTTCTGTACTCCAAAATGTTATTAAATTTAAACGTCATAGTAAAATCACAAATTTTAAAAATTGAACTTAAAATTTAATTTTAATTAAAATAATTATTGTTTACAATCAATATCAAATTTAGTAATACAGCGTTAGAAACTGTCTATACTTTCTTAATGTCAAGTAATTATGGATTCCCGTTTGCGCGGGAATGACACCTTTCAGGCGAAAAGTTAAATTCCGGCATTGCATTGTTATTCCTGCAAAAGCAGGAATCCATAAAATAAAAATTCCATCGCGGAATTAAGGAAATTTCATAATAATAAATAGTTAGACAAAATAATCAATAATAGAATTTGCGCGGAGCATTGGCAATATACCGTTATTTATTACATCGCCCGCTAATGTGCTTGTATTTCCGCCGTTTGAAGCGGAAGTATAATTTTTGCCGCTATATTTCGAATTTTCGGCATTTGTATTATCTCTGCCGCTGTTATTAAATCCTGAACTGATATTTAAATTAATAGACGTAAATCCTTGATTTTTAAGTCCATTGGTTAAATTAGAGGCAGAAGACTGCAAAATAGTTTTTGCTTCATTAGTCTGTGTTAAAATATTAACTGTAATTAATTTGTTTAATCCATTTGTTCCGTCTTTGCCTGCATCTGTTATTGCAAGATTTATTTTAATGCTGCCGAGAGAAGCAGGTTTTAGCGTTATAACGGCAGACTGCATATTTTTCCTGAGCATAACCGACAGAGTGCTTGCCGTAATAGACCCAGCCGTTGAATTGCCGTTATCGGCATTATGAATATCATTATTTAAACCGGCAGACAAGTCGTTTGAAAAATTATTATAACCTGAACCTCCTGCATTGCCGCCGTTGTTTGAAGATTCGGACAGGGACAATCCTGCGTTTAATATATTAATTTCTGAATTTTTATCATTTGACAAATCAATTTTATTTGTTTTATTTTCGGTGCCGTTTAATTTATTAGATTCTATTTTGCCTTTTTCGTAAATATTGGCGGCTAAAGCCGATAATTCAGCATTACTAAGATGCGATTTAGAAGATGAGCCTGAATTTGAATTTGTGTTTGCAATATTCCCGTCATTTATTTTATTTTTATGTGCGTCATCGGTATTTGAAGCGGCAGTGTTATTTGATACATCCGCATTTATATTACTATGGTTATTACTATTATTTTTATTTTCATTAGCGTTACTATTAATATTGCCGCTTTCATTTTTAACTGCGTCATTGATATTATTAATTTTTTTATGTTCCGAATTTGTGTTTTTGCCGCTGCCTGCGCTTAACGACTTATCGGAAGAGCTATTATCGGCGGATTCGGTATTATTATTGTTGTTAGTTGCCGTTAGATTATTTGCATCTGTTCTGCTAATTTTATTTCCGCTATTTTTGCCGTTGTCGTTGCCATTATCTGCAGTATTTATTCCATTATCCGTATTATTGCTATCGTTAATTTTATTTCCGCTTATTTTGCTATTATCGGTATTATCATTATTTACGGTATTAATATTAATATCTGCGCCATTTTTGGCATTAATACGGTTTTTAGCATTATTACCGTTTTTACCTGTAAATTGATGTCCTACTTTAGTTTTACTGCTGTAAGACTTTGATATTTCTATAATTTTACTATGTAAACTATTATCATTATTAAAAGCGGCAGTATACATATCATTTTTTTGAGATAAATTATCGTTTTTCCCTGTATTAAGTTTATGATGCGCGGGTTTATCATTACTTCCTGCAAGCCTGCTTGAATCGGAATGCGAAGTAAAATCTAAAGTGCTTGAAGATTGCGACTGCTCTTCGGAATGAGCCGGGCCGGCATTATTTTGAACAGAATTGCTTAAATTATTTGCCGGGTCTTTTGAAATAATATTGCCTTTGCTATAATTATTGTAATTATTATTATGATTAGAAACGGTTGAAGCTTGCCTATCGCTTAGCGAACTAACCTGATATGGAGCCTGATAGGAAGGATTTCCTTCATACGTTGTATTTTCAGTATTATTGCCATCGGTATATGCAGTATTCGCAGTATTATTAATGCCGTTATTTTCCGACAAATTTGTCTGCCGAAGGCTATCGTCAGCCGAATAATTATCCAAAGTAATACTTGAATAGTTAGTATTATTATTTTCTAATGATAAATTAAAATTATTCAGCATATTATTAAATTCAGAATCGGCAGGACTGCCAATATTTGCCGATATTGAATTTTGCAATAAATTATCTCCGACATTGTTGAAATTAGAACCGATAATTCCTGATGTCGTAGTTTGCAATATATTAAAATTATTCAGCATTTTCTATTATATTATTATTTATTTTATTTTATTTTTATATTAATTATGTCTTAATTTTTATTGCTTTTTTTGTTGTCGTCTATAAATTTACAAATTATTAATTATGTTGACTCTTTAGCATAATTATATACATACCATATTATAATATATTATATTACGGTATAGCTTGTTCAAGCGATGTCAGCATCGCATTTTCGGTGGTCAGCACTTTTGAATTTGCCACATAAGCGTTTTGCGCTATTATCATATTTGTAAACTGGGTTGAAATGTTAACATTAGACTGCTCTAACGCCGAATCTGTTATATATCCGAAATTTCCCGTTTGAGCGGTCCCTATTGCAGGCTGTCCTGAAGTATAACTCTGGGCATAAAGACTGTTGCCTTCAGATACCAAACCTGTCGGAGCAATAAAATTAGCAAGCGCTACCTGATATAAATATTTAGTCTGTCCGTTTGAAAATAGTCCTGATATTCTTCCTGATTTATCTACCGTAAAACTTGTAAGCGTCCCCGTAGAATAACCGTCTTGAATAAATGATGTCGTCGCCGATGTTGCGGCATACTGGGTAAGATTAGTCAAGTTTAAAGCAACATTTAAAGGTTCAGTCGCTCCGTCGGGGAGCGTAGTCGGAGAAGGGCTCACATAAGTGGGCGCATCTGTTAATGTTTGAGATGCTCCCGATGTAATCTGACCGTTAGAATTAAAAGTAACATCCGGGGCTGTTGCGGAAAGAGACTGTCTCTGTGCCGCTGTTCCGTTAAAGGAATAATAAACATTCCAATTGCCTGCCGTTGAGGATGACGGAGCAAAAGTAACATTTAAAGGTAAGGCATTTCCTAAAGAATCGTAGGTATTTATCGTAGTAGAATAATAATCGGAAGAAGGACCAGCTATAACGCCGCCTCCTGCAGTAAAACCTGTTGACGGAAGCGGCATGGCATTAGATAAATTAACAGTGCTGGCTGTCGTACTAACGCTTGCAACCGTATTTAAAAATTGGTAAGGGTCAACTGTTGAACTTGCAGCTGTTCCGTTAGCATTTATCTGTATAGAATCCCCTTGCGATATACCCGACATACTTGTTAAGCCTAACGTATTTTGTGAAACCGCAGTATTTTGAAGAATAGAACTTGTAAGAGGTTGATTTAATGTAATAGTGTTGCCGGTAATAGATTTAATAGTATAAAGATTATTGGTTCCATCACCGTTGCCTATAAGAATTGAATTAGCGGCATTACCGGATGTTGCACTAAAATTTGTGGCAGAGTTAACAGTAATAGTTGTTGACCCTGCTGCTGCCGAAGATGTAAGATAACCTCCGGCAAATGTCAATTCGA
>JAKACI010000138.1 GCA_021821565.1 bacterium
CCCCATCATTTATTATGAACAAAGGTTCACTACCGTTTTTTAAACTTTTAGGTATTATAGTGGCTTTTATTTTTGTAATTTCTATGACGGCATCTAAGACTTCATTTGCTATGGGGATTAGGCGGATATTTCCTCCATGGTGCAAACAAGGTGACCCTGCGCTTCATCAAGGGTATGTATTTAATGCAATAACAGTTGACAATAATCCGGATTATCACGGAAACATCACTGCCGTCACATTACACCCAAAATCCAGTTTATCGCTTTATATCGGAGGAAATATTTTCATGGTTCTTCCACGATTAGTTAAAGCATTTTTAAAAGAATACCCAAATATTAAACATGTGTTTTATATTACTATTCCTCCGGGAATATTGATTAGAATGTGGAAACACGGAGATACTATTACTTTAGGCAATTTAACTATGCACGTTGTTCCTGATGTCTATATGTCCGGAGCAAAAAAATTAAATTATACCAATAAAATAGGAATGACGGTGGGTAAAAAAGTCACTTATGTTACAAATGACCTTGAAATTATGACCGATAAAGGCAATCCATATCATATTACCGGTTTAAAAAGCTTCTTAAACCCAAAATTAACTTTGTCTATGCCAAATCCCGAATGGGAAGGAATTGCAAGACAAATTAAGGCATCCTTAATAAAAGCCGGCGGTAAAAAATTAGAACAGGCTGTTTATAACTACGGAGTTAAATCTGGAAGAGTGTATTTAACCCATATCCATCATCGCCAGACTCCGATAAGAATCATGCAGCATAAATCCGATGCAGGAGTCAATTGGTTTTCTGAAGTAAAATTTCAGGAAATGATCGGAAATCCCATAACGGGAGTTAAAATTCCTGCTAATCAAAATACAACCGCTCTTTACGGTGCAGCCATGACAAAAGGCGCTCCGAATCCTGTTGCCGCAAAAGAATGGTTAAATTTTTTGAAAACAAAAACAAGTTTAAAAATATTTGAAAGATACGGTTTTAAAGCCCCATAATGAACGTTATATAATAAAATTAATAATTCTTATTATATATGTATGGATGTATGGTGCATATTTATTTAGCTTACATATAATTACTATCAGGTGTATATTATTTTAATTGTTTAGAATTAATTAAATTAATAAAGTTGAAATTAAAGGATTAAAGGTCTGATTAAGAGACTGATATGTCAGTAAAAATAGATTATTATATAATGATAATGATATTGTTATAATACTAATTAAAGTTAAGTTATTAAATTATTTAAAATTGAGGTTAAGAAAAAATGTCAAATAAAAATAATTCGAATCAAATGGATGATAATTTATTGTATCGTTATCTCGGCTATGCGGCAATTCCGTTAAGAATAACTTTAGGGTGGATGTTTTTTTCTGCCGCATGGAGAAGAATAATTTTGGCTTCAGGAAAACTTGCGCCTAATTCTCCTTTATGGGTGGGTCACAAGTTTAATACTTTTTTACCACATGCAAGCTATTTTCTTGGCGTTGGAGGGGTAATACATTTATTAGTTCTCCATCCCGTCGCTCTTGCCGTGTTTCTGAATATTTTTACGGTAATTGAATTGTTAGTAGGGTTATCGCTTATTTTTGGATTATTTTCAAGATTAGGCGCTCTTGGAGCAGTTGCATTATCATTTGGAATTTTATTCGGTTCAGGATGGCTCGGGTCAACATGTTTAGACGAATGGCAGGTAGGTTCGGTAGAAATGCTCGTCGGACTTTTAATTCTATTTGTCGGCAGCGCGTGGTCATTTGATGATTTAGTCAGAAACGCATGGCCTAAAACAGCAAATTCATTCGGATATCGTTTGATTGGAAACGGTCCGCTATGGGGATCGGGTTTGGGTTTTAAAACCTGGGTAGCTGTATTTGCAATTTTTGGAACGGTCGTTACATTGGGAACAAATCAGATGTTTCAAGGCGGCGTTTGGGGAAAATTACATAACTTCGGTAAAACATTAGTAGTTTCCGTATCTAATGCGAAAATTGTAAATAAAAATGTCCAATTTACGGCTTACAGAACCGGCGGCAGCCCTGCGGCATATGCAAATATAATAAAAGCAAAGTTAGTAAATTCTTCCGGCGCGACCGTATATAAATGGAATACAAAAGAAATAACAAGTTTGCCTAAATCAGATATCCATAATATATATGTAAATAAAGTAACGATTAATAAATACAGCATGATAATGGAACTTGGCGCTAAGGCTGTTATATCAATGCCTATGTCTAAAATGCCAAAAAGTTTAACTCCCGGTAATTATAAATTGGAATTACTCAATATCAGCGGCGCTGTATTTTCGACAAATTTTACATATAGCGGATAATAATGATAATAAATAACTAAGATTAAAAAAATTAAAAGGAGGAATTGTAAATGAAAAGTTATTTCTTTAATTTCTTAATATTAAATATTGCAATTATGACATTTGCTATCGCCGTATTTTCATTAACTTCAAATGCTTATGCAAAAAATTGGAGAGGAACGGCTGCAACTGCTCATCCTGCAAAATGGTATGGCTGGCATAACGTGAAGAACGGGGTAAGAGAATATTTCCCGAATTTATCTATAAAACCAGCTTTCACAATGGGCGCTCCTATGGTTCCGGGAAAAACATACCATGCAATTTACGTAATAAGCGCAAACAGCAAAACTAAAATGAATAAGATTATTGATAATATCCTTAATGCTTTAAACGACCCAAGATTAAAAGGTCATATAAAAATAGAACTGATGGCTTTCAGCGCAGGAACGCATTTGTATTTTAAAGGAAACGGATATAAAAAAGATTTATTAACATTAAAAAATGATGGGGTAGAGTTAGCCCAATGTGCCAATAGTTTATATGAACAGCATATTCCTATATCAAAAATATATTCATTCGTGACAGTTGTTCCTTCAGCTCAAGGTGAAATTATTATAAGAGAAGCCGAAGGATATGCGTATTTAAAACCGTAATAAATATAAATTAAAATTATTTATAAATTCAATTTATATTTATTTATTATTTGATTTTAAAATTGTATTATAAATGTTATTTAATTTACATTCCTGCTATAAAATTTATTAAATGTAATAAATTTTATAGCAGGAATTTTTTATAAAAATATAATATTAAATATTAAATATGATTAAATTATGAAGAATTAAATATTGATAAAAAATTTAAAAATGATAATATAATACATTATGGATAACAACGAATTAATAAAAAAAATTGAAACTATTTTAAATAATGCTAAGGCAGAATTTAATGAAAAAATTAGCGAGAAAAATTTAGATGAAGTCTATAAAAGTTATCTCGGAAAAAATAGTTTTCTAAATAGTATTTCACGCAGTATCTCCGATTATGAGCCTGAAATCCGCAAAATTATAGGTATGTCCGTCAATAATGCAAAAATTCAAATTGAAGAGATATATAAAAATTTAAAAGAACAAATAAAATCTGAAAATAATTCAAATGATTCTTATTCAAAAATTGATCTTTCTCTTCCCGGCGTAAAAATAACGCAATTTCATAAACATCCGATTACCGCAGTTTTAGACGAAACTGTTGAATTTTTTACTTCAATGGGATTTGAAGTTGTTGAAGGTCCTGAAATAGAAACGGCTTATTATAATTTCGATGCCCTTAATATTCCCGATAATCATCCTGCCCGCGATGTCTGGGATACTTTTTATTTAAAAAACGGACTGATTCCGCGAACTCATACGTCAAGCGTACAGGTTAGAACAATGGAAACTAAAAAACCGCCTCTTAGAGTTATAGCGCCGGGAAGATGTTATAGATATGAATCCGTAGATGCAACCCATTTATTTATGTTTAATCAGGTAGAAGGTCTTTTTGTCGATAAAAATGTTAAGTTAAGCGATTTAAAAGGTATACTTGAAGCTACGGTAAAACACCTGTTAGGCGCAAAAAAAACTAGATTTAGACCTGCCTTTTATCCTTTTGTTGAACCGGGTTTAGATTTAGATATTGAATGTGTTTTTTGCGGAGGCAATGGATGCAATGTTTGCAAATTTACAGGATGGATTGAGGTGATTCCTTGCGGTATGGTGCATCCTAAGGTTTTTGAATATGCGGGAATAAATCCTGATATATATAAAGGTTTTGCATTTGGAATGGGATTTGATAGATTAGTTATGTTAAAATATAACGTTAATGATTTACGATTATTATATTCCGGAAATATGGATGTTTTAAATCAATTCTAATTTATGAAATAAATTTTATTTAAAATCTATAAATACTGATTTATCTCCGGCATAAGTAATAAAAATAATATCTTTAGCTCTTGTTGCTCCTACATAAAACAACCTGCGTTCGTCATCTATATTTTTATAATTATTAGATTGCAATCTGTAAAAAGAGCCAAAAGGATGTTTAATTTGATGTTCAATTTCAAAATTATTATTTATTCTGTCTGTTTTTGGAAAATTTGCTGAAGAAAAATTGCTTAAAATCACTGAATTAAATTCCATACCTTTTGATTTATGAATAGTTCCGATGAAGGCATTTTTTATATATTTAGAATTTAGATTATTTTTTGAAGGCATTTTCATATAATATTTAAAATTATTTTTGATATGGGCA
>JAKACI010000139.1 GCA_021821565.1 bacterium
TTCCGTAAGTTTATAAAATTGAATTAATTTAATTTAATGATTTTGTTAAAATTAGTCTATTTAAATAAATTAAATTAATTAAGTTAGATTGATAAGTTAAGTTATATAATAGCTTCAGTTAGATTCAAACATTCATGATAGCTACAAGCTTTATTAGTTTTAGAATTTAACTCCTATGGTCATGCAGAAAGTACGATACCCACTGCGACAATAGAGAAATAGAGGGGTGGTCAGTCATTTGTTTAATTACGTGTTGACAATTCATAACTCCTCTAAGTTATCGTCAGTTTAATTGTTATTATTTTTGTTATTTTTTATTATTTTTGTTAATTGTTATTTTCGAAGCTGACAATACTTATTTTTAATGAAATTTTTTATAGATAAAAAACGTTAAATAGGCATTGACATTGGGGGTAGTTCAATATAAATATCTATAAAAAAGACATTTGCATGTATTCATTTATCTATGATTAATAAGATTTTAAACATTCTAACAAAATGTTATTACAGGATTATTATAAAACAGTTAAATATTAGTTAAAGTTTTGTTGCAATTATTAAGATTTTATTAATTTTTTGTAATAATTGGGTAAGGTAAGAAATATAAAAATAAAAAATTTGACTTTAAATAATTTATGATGTAATATGTATGATGTAATATGAAGTAAAAAAATAGAGAGGATATTTTTATGGAAGGTAAATTGCATCGGACTCAAATATCTATAGAAGACTGGCAATTTCAGACATTAATAGAAATTTCCAAAAAAACAAAAAGGAGTATGTCATCGATTATCCGGGAAATATTGGCTGAAAAGCTTTTAAATAAATCGATAGATAAAAAAGATATAGAAAAAGACCCTATTTCCGAACTTTTAGGCATCGGAATAGGAAATGGCTCACCTGTCGCGGAAGAACATGATAAATATTTATACGATCAAACGAAATGAACTCTATATTTATTGATACTGGAGCATGGTATGCATTTATAGATAAAAACGACCCGGATCATATACCTGCCAAGAAATTTTATAAAGACAATACGACGCCGTTTATAACATCTAATTTTATATTTGATGAAACTATTACTCTTCTTATGCGCCGTTTAGGATTTGATATTGCCTTAAAATTCGGAGAAAACATTAAGAAAAGCAGTTTTGTAAACATAATATCGGTTACAAATATAGATGAAGACTCTGCATGGCAAATTTTTTTAAAATATAAAAATTCAGGATTCAGTTATACGGACTGTACGAGTTTTGCGTTGATGCACAGATTAAGAATAAACACAGCATTTACCTTTGACAAACATTTTAAAATAATGAAGTTTTATGTTATGCCAGGGATATAGAAGAAAGAAGCTATAATTCCAAGACTATAAATCCCGCTCTGGCTCTTTAAAACTGGATACCTCTATCGGCAATTTCTTAACCTAACTTCACCAATTTTATTATTTAAAATTATAACTTATTGATATTATACTATATTTTATTTTCTATTTTGTAGTCCCCATAAAAGTTTGTGTGCCCCAATAAACACTGTAATATCAAGTGTTTGTCGTTAATATTGGTGAAGTTGGGTTAACTGGAATTTTACAGCAAAAAGCGGTTATCAAATTCACTAAATAAATAATAGTTTTTTGCAATATCTTCAAAATCCGCTAATTTAATATTCCTGATATTATAATTCATAAACTATATTTTCCTTAAATCACCGTTAGAAACTATTGAAATTGTTTCAACATATTATAAATTCTGGATTCCCGCTTTCGCGGGAATGACACACACCCGTCGGGTTAAAAATTAAATCCTCCAAAAGTCATTCCTGCGTGAGCGGGTACGCTTTAAAGCCGTCGGCATTTAGACGGCTCATCCAGAAAAATAATTTTCTATCGGCAATTTTGGGTAATTGAAAATTTTTAAGGTTATGTAGATTATATTATTTATATAGTTTCATACAATTTAAAATACCTTCAGCCTTATTCTATTTTAACTAATTTAATTTATTTATAGATTAAGACAGCTGCTAGTTATAGGCGCGAATATAATTAATAATTATAATTAATAGATAAATTTTATGCCATAGACCAGTGCATTTGGTTTATGGCATAAAATTTTATTAACATTAATACATTATAACTTGTTAATTTAATTTAGTTATTAATATATATATATTTAGTTATTAATTACTAATAATATTTTACTTAAAACTTCATAGTGACGCTTGCAAAAAACATTCTAGGAGCGCCTGGGTTAGCGAGTAAATCTCCTTCGCCTGCTCCAAAATAAGTACCGCTTGTGAAATATTCATTTGAATTGAATTTCTTATTTAATAAGTTATAAACTGAAAAACTTAATTGTGCGCTTCTAAGTCCAGGTACCATTTTGTCAAAATTAACTGTTTTAACGTTAACTGAGAAATTTACAATATTATAAGATGGCATCTTTTGCCGTGTTGGTCCTGCATACACATTACTAAACATATATTGCGACCCTGTATACATATCCCATAGTTTAATATCATAAATTGTTGTATTTTCTGGAATAGTATAATAAGCGCCAATATTATAAATTGAATTTGGTACATTTGACACAGGATAATTAGGATACTGTTGAAGATTTACTGTTGAATAAAAATTTTTATAATTGGCACTCTGATATGTATAATTTGCATAAAGATGTAAATTTGTATAAGGGTCATCTGCGGCACTTATTTGCACTCCTTTATAAAATGCGCTGCCATTAGAAGCTAGAGTATGCGGTGTAGGAAACGGTTGATATATATAAATAGTTTCATTGGATAATATATTCTGGAAATAATTTGCGTTAAAAACAAAATGATGTAAATATTTGTCTTTTTTTATCATTACTTTAAAACCTGCTTCAGCATCTGTATTTCTAATAGGTGCAGTATCAGCAACATTCACAGTACTTGAATAACCGTAAGCCGATGCCGTTGGAGCTTGATAAGAAATAGCCCAAGTTCCATATAAGGATAAATTATGTAAAACATGGTAATTAATTCCGATAGATGGCTCTAATTGATAAATGTGGGCAATTACGGGTGGAGCTGCTGATTGATAATAAGTTTCATTTGTAAAATCACTTGTGTCAAATCCCACATAATCTAAACCCGGTTCAATAATTAAATTTTTTAATAATTTTATTTTATCTTGAGCAAAAATTGATAAATAATTATTATAATAAGTTGTATAGCTTGTCGGAGCCGTATTTGTATAAGGAGAGTAATTATAATTTAATCTTCCGTATATATCATATTCTCCGAATTTTAAATTATTATTTAAAATTTTATAGTTAGAATATATTTTCTCTCCATATGTATTAGAATTTGGTTGCCACATTTCGTAATAAGAGGCTTCTCCTGCTGTTAAAAAATAATTATCTACTCTATCATGTTCCCTGAAACCATGTCTGTACCAAACTAAAGTATGCAGTCCTAAATTTTTAGTCAAATTTATGTTAAGTTTTGAATAAAGCATCGTTGTTTGTGTTAATAATAATTTATACCACATATTATACGGCAGTGATGAATAATATCCGCTTGTTTGTTGACTATATAAGGGTGCATTGGCATCTAACCCTTCAGTCGTAATACCTGAAATCGGAGAAACAGGAATAAAATTAGGTCTATATTCGTGGGTTCTTGAAGCATAGGCTCCTAAACTAAATGAGTTTCCATTAAAAATTTTTATTAACTTTCCGAAAAATGCATACCCATAACCTGGAGCATTAAATTGTCCTGTTCTAAAAGTGTTTGCATGCGTATAACCTGCTGCTGCTACGCCATCCCAGCCATCATGCATACCTGTACTCATTTCATCATCTAATGTATATGTATCAAAAGATCCGAAAGAAAAATTAGTTTCATTAAATGGACGTATTGTCGGTTGAATTGGAATTATATTTACTGTGCCGCCTAAACTATTATACCATCTGTTAGCCGGGTTGCCTGGGCCATATACAACATTCATTCCGCTAAAGAATTGATCTATAGGATATTCGTTAGAATCAAAACCGCCACTAGCGCCTGAAAGATTTGTAACAGGGATTCCGTCAAATAACATTTGAATGCCATTTTTTTCCAAATCGCCTGCTACAGAAGACCATCCAACTTTAATACCCCTAATGGCAATTTCATCTCTAGCAAGTCCGCTATTGCCGCCATAGCTTGAAATTCTCACCCCCGGCAATAATTGTAAGGATTGAGTAGCACCTCCTCCGGTATCTTGAGCTTGCTTCATTCCTTTTCTATTTAGAACTGCCGCAGTCTGAGTTGATTTAAATATTTTTTTTGCAGTCAATATTTTATTCATTTCTCTGAGAGCTTTTTTAGTTTTTGTTAAAACTGAAGAAGATGTAACCTCTGTAATTTTATGTGTTTTTTTAACCTTAGCAGTTGAACTATTAATTGTACTATCCGCATTTGCAAGTCCTGTATTAAATAAAAGCATCATACCTGCAATAACGAATAATAAAAGACTTTTAAAAATTATCTTATAATAATTTACATCTAAATTATTATTCCTTTCGGAGTTTAATTTAATTTTAAATCGGCGCCGTGTTTATTGGAAAGCTG
>JAKACI010000140.1 GCA_021821565.1 bacterium
CTGTCATATTCTTTATCTTTTCATTGCTGCCGTATACTCTTTTTTGTTCGTTTGGTCTTAATTTATTTTTATCAATTTCTATTTTAGCGTCAACGCCTGTTATTTCGAACATTATATTGATTATTGAGCGGATTGAGGTTTCAGTTCCTGAACATACATTGTAAGCATAGGGGCAATAATTTTCAATATTTTTTATTTCTCCTGCATCTTTTTTTGTTAATGCCTTTACTTTTGTTAATGCATTAACTTCTTTGAATACATTTGTTTTTGCTGATGCTTTTACGCTTGATTTTGTTTCTATATTAGTTTCTGTTTCTTGTTCCTTGCAATTTATTCCTTTTTCCAATAATAATTTATAAGCGTCAGCTACATCTCTTACATCTAAAAAATCTCTTGTTATATCAATATTTCCGGTGTTAAGCACAGGTTTTCTTAAACCAAGCTCAATTTCGGCTATCTGCTTTGCAAAACTTGATACGGCAAATCTTTCGCTTTGATTCGGTCCTATATGATTAAAAGGTCTTGCTATTACAATTTCTATATCTTCGGTTATAGACCACTGACAACACAGCGCTTCAGCCGCAACTTTACTTACCGCATAAGGATTTCTGGGTTTTAAAGGACAATCCTCCGTTATAGGAAGTTTATCTTCGCTGACAAGACCGTAAATATCGCCTGAACTTATATAAAGGATTTTACCGTGAAAACCGTATTCTTTTAAAGCGCTAAATAAGTTATAAGTGCCCGTGAAATTAACGTCAAAAGTTTCAAGAGGATTTTTAAAAGACTCAGGCACAAAACTTTGAGCGGCTAAATGGATTACGGCATCAAAAATAGCGTCACGCGGTAGAGTGTTGCGTGATGATGTAATATTAAATTTATTTTCGCTAAGATTATTATTTAAAGCATAGGCAGTATGCAATGGCGTATTCGTATTAAATAATGAGGTAATTATAACATCATTTGATGTTATATCGTCTGAATTTTTATCGGGTAAAATATTTTTAGATGTTATAGCAGATTTTACATTATATACATTATTAGATATATTAGATTGATTAGATTTAATAGATTTAATAGATTTAATAGATTTAATATTTGACGATAAAAAAGATTTTATCCTATTGATGTCCTTTAAATCAATTGTGCCTCTTTCGTCGGCTAACGGAACACAAGTATGAAATTGAGAGAGTGCTTGCTTTACATAGTATCCGACGAAACCTGAGCCGCCAGTTAAAAGAATGTTCATAAATTAATATTGAAGCAAAAAGGTTGTTTTCCTACACCTTTTGGTCCTAATATCCCTATTGATTTATCATTAAAATCCCCTAAATCAAAAAAATATCTCCCGTATTCAATATTGAAATTGGAAATAAGCGTGATAAATCGTCCTGTTAGATATTCAAGGCAATTTAACATATTCTTTTTACGCCTTTCACTTTCATTATACATTTTTATTATTATATATTATATATTATATATAATAATGGTTTATTTAGTTATTATATTTAAGTGAATTAGTTGTCGGTCAATAATTTATAACTTATAATTTTTTTTTAATTTTAAAATTGTATTGGTGTTAATACAAGATAATAGCAAATTTGTTGGATATTCTCAACAATTTTTATTTTACCCAAATTGCCGATAGAGATTTATAGTTCTGGATTACCGCCTGCGCGGGATGACTTTGAGGAATTTTATCCTCTCACCCATTAGGAATAGTCTATATTAAAATTAATTAAGGATAACTGCTCAAGCGTTATTTCATATCTTTCAGTTATATTGGAATAAATAATAAATAAATCGGATATGTTAAATTATGTTAAATTAAGTCTTGCAAGATATAATATCTTGCTTCTTCTTGAAGATGATTTTCATCTAATTTAATAATAAAAGGCTCATTAAAATGAGAGTTCTTCATTTATCTTTTTAATGAGGTAATCAAATTTGTTATCTATATAGTATTTTCGCATTTTTGCCTCTAAAACCGAACCAAGAATCACCTTGAAATCTTTTTCTTTAAAATCAAGCGCAATTTCTCTAAGCATAATAAGTTTTTCTTTATCGGGACTAAAATCGATGCCTTTTCTTAATAAAAATTCAATATCGTAAAAATCTCTTATTTCCTTTCTGTTTATCGCAGCTTTAATCTTATTTTTCATTGCTTCTTCCAAAGTAATGACTCTAAGTATTATCTGGATATTACTATATTGAGAAAATGCAATTTTTTCATTATAATCGCAATCCACGACACCTTTTCTCATTTCTATTTTTAATTTTTTAGGATAAAGCGGCGAACGAAGCTCCACTAATAAAGTATTTAATTTTTCTTTGGCATCTGTTAGCTCATATAGCGCGATAAGTTTTTTCTTTAATTTTAAAAAGTAATCGCTATAATTAACCGTACGAATAAACCAGAAATCAATATCCATTGAATAGCGATTTAAATCATAGCATAAGCGCAGCATTGTTCCGCCAACAAAAACAACAGAATTTAAAAGATTAGCGTTTTTAAGCTCATTTAAAACTTCTATTTCAAAAACCTCGTGTTTCTCAAAAATGTTCATATAGTTTTTGCATATAATAAGGATATTTTTTTATTAAATTTTTTAAAAGTTTTTTATCTAATTTGTCAAAATCAATAGAAGATAAATCAAAATTATATTTTTTAATAGAATATAAATAAAAAGCATCTAAAAAGGCTTTTTCCGGAGTAGCTATAAAAAATTCTTCTTTTTTTATAAATCCAAAATAGAGTTCCTTTTTTATTTTAGAATAATTAAAAACATTATTTTCTACTTCTATTACTTTTGTTCTATTGACGCAAATAGATTCAATAAAGTCTTTTTGCATTTGCGTTGTAATTTCATAATAGTCGAGGGCAGTCATTAAAGATATATATGACGGCGTTTGTATAATATTGGCAATAATAAATTTTTCCTTTCTATCCATTATCTCCAATTTATCTCTTAAAACATACTGACCTCTTTTGACCCTTGCTATAATCCCTTTTTTTGTAAGTCTTACAGCGCTTACTTTAGCCGAATCTGACGAGATATTTAACACTCTGGCAATTTCATTATATCCAAAATATAGTTTTTTTATTTCTTTTAATTTTAAATAGCTCATATTGATATGATATATATAATTTAATAGTTTATATAAAAAATAATCCGCATTGAAATATTAAGTATAATTAGTTAACAGAAATGTTAATTAATTATACTTAATAAATATATAAACTGTCAATAAAAAAAGTCCTGCCCTCATTATTGATTAGAGGAACAGCAACAAAATAGTTGCCATTTTTATTCATCTTAATGTTCCTTTTTGCGATTTCTTTATGATTGCGAATTTTCCGGGTCTTTATAATATTTCATTATTTCGTAGCTATTTGCGTCAATGCGGTATTTTTTAGCTCTTCTGAAAAAATTTTCCCAAAAATCAGGCGTATTTTGCCAATGTTTTTCTCTTAACCCAACTTCACCATTAAAGTCCAAAAACTGTTTATATTCCTATATCTCATTTTTTCTATGGGGACTACACGATATTTTTAAATAAAAATTTGAAATAAAATTGCAGGATATGCGGGAGACAATAAATAAAAATATTATTAATCAACAGTAATTAAGTAATTAATAAATATAAAATATTATTAATCAACAGTAATTAAGTAATTAATAAATATAATTATTATATCATATAAATATCTTATGTCAAGTAAATAATATATATATGGGGGACTACAAACGTAATTTACATAAAAAACACCCGCAAACTCGCATAAGTTCGTTTATTATTGGTTGATTTAGGGGTATTTTATGAATTTTTAAGGTTAGAGTGGTGAAGTTGGGTTGAAAAAATGTACAGCTATAAATCTCTGCCTTTATAAAACTATAGATATTTATATAGAATACAAAAAAGCCGAAAATCACGACATGTTAATTTAATTTGAATTTGCGTACAGATTCAGCCGGCAGTGACCAGCAGTGAGGAGATAAATAAATCAGACCACTTTATTTTGTCATTCATTTGTTTTATATCTCAACTATTATATATCTTCACTATTCTATATCTTCTATGATTAAGTTTGCAAAATTGATTTTTATGAAGAGTAAAATCGGCAAAATGCAGGCGGGAGTAAGAAAATAAATAAATCAGATAGGTTAAATGCTTTACTTTATTTATTTTTCTCTTTTTTTTCTACAAGTCTTCAAAAAAAGATATATCTGCTTTATTAATCTTATCCGGAGCAATTTCGTAAGCTTTTTTAATGGCTTGTTTAAAAGAATAAGGGTTTTTATCGGGGATAAAATCTATAATATCGTCATCTTTAATATCTTTTAACAGAATATTTACCGCTTCACGCCAGGAGCCATAAATAGCTTCATTTATTTTAGATTTTAAACCCGGATTTTTTTGAATATCATCTTTAATTTGCAATAATGAATTGACAATAGTAACCTTCCAGCTTTTGCTTCTTAATTCCGGCTGGTTATCCCATTTATAAAGGTGAGATAATAAATTTGCAAGATAGCTTTCTAATTTATAATATTCCGATTTCCCCAAATCTTTTACCTCTTCCGCTAAGT
>JAKACI010000141.1 GCA_021821565.1 bacterium
TCTCAACACAAAATTTAAAGCACTTGGTAAAGTAAAAACCTTTTATTAAATTTCATTATTCGCAAAAATATAAATAGTAATTCCCGCCCTTTCGGACGGGGTTATTATAAATTATTTATTATAAATTGCTTAATAATTTTGTTTCGTTTATTCTTTTTACGGCTTTATAATTATTTATTTTTAAAAGTAAAATTTTAAAGCAAGCCGTATAAACGCTGTGTAATAAATGAAAATATGCGCTCCATAATTCATCATAAGGAATAATAGGCACATATTTATCTATATTTTGAATATAAAAATCATCATCTTGCTCTCCCCTTTCTATTGATTTTTTAATGCTTTCTAAACTTTCCTGAAAAAAGAAATTTTCACTTTCCATTATCATATCAAGAACCGCTTTTTTACCGTTTACGATAATTTTCTTTAATTCATTTTCTGTTTTTGTTTTGAAATGTTTACTAATTGTTTTTTTTGCTTCTGCAATATCTTTATTATTGATATTTAAAGATATTTTAATTTTGTTAATTTGATTAATCATTTGGTAAGTTTCCATTTTTAAGCTCCATTTTTAAATTATTGTTAATTTTATATTATTATTCTAAAACCTGCTTTTGCTTTTTTTATATCAAATGTTACAGACTCGTAATATCCTGCATGAATAGCGAATTTATAAGATAAATTAATATCTATCACAATATCACGGTTAAAACGATGTGTTAGAAAGCTGACAAAACAACCTTTAATATTGCCGGCGTAATCGTTTTTAAACCATATACGACCATTTTTAATAGTTATAGTCATAGTTTTATAATCAATTAAATCAGTTATCTCGTTAATTTTTAAACTGACTGATTTATTATCGTAAATAACATCTGATTTAACTTTTTCAATCAACTGGCTATTTAATTTTTTAAGTTCCATTTTTTTAAGCTCCATTTTTAAATTATCGTTAGTTTTATCTATATCCTATAATACTATTATAAGATATTTTATATATAAATGTCAAGTAAAAAGATGATATTTTAATACTTTTTTTAACAATATTTTAATGTTTATATCCGATAATAAGCCATAATCGGATATATGCTTTATTTATTTTAATTAAGATATTTAGTTAAGGCAAAACCGCATTGCGAACAATTAAATTTAAAATTGTAAATTAATTAAAGGTTTTTTATTTTACCAAGCGTCTTAAGTTTAGTTTAAAGATAAACCGTCTATTTTGTTAATAATGAAATTTAATAAAAGGTTTTTACTTTACCAAGTGCTTTAAATTTTGTGTTGAGATAAACCGTCTATTTTGCGATTTAAGGCGGGTAAATAAATAAAGCTAATAGTAAACTTTGCTATATAGTCATAGGGCGGTTTAACTCCATTTTCCGCCCTATAATTTAATTCCTGCAATTTAAACTCTTTTTTTACCATAATAAAAACCTTAATAAAATAATAAAGTTAATATGCGTTAGCAGAGACTAAAAAAAATAGATATATTTTATATTTTTAATATAATTAGTATCAAAATAATTAAAACCGCCTTAAATCGTCCGTTAAGCGCCTTATTTTTGATATTGCTGTTTTTAAGCTATATTTGAATGCCTTTAGATAAGTTTTTATTCCTTTTTGACCGCCGTGAGTTTTAAAATTAAAATAATCATAAGGTTAATTTCATTACCTGTTTAATTTTTTAAAAATTCATATAGACCTTTAACTGTTGATTAATTTTTTACGAAGTGAGACTTTCAAGTCTCCGAAGTAAAAAATTTATCAATAGTCGCAAAAGCGGGTCTGTTGAATTGTGAAAAAATTAAATAGGGGATGAATACGATTAGGTTATTTTGAGATGTTTTATTTAAATGTTTTTAGATAAGTTTTTATTCCTTATTGTTTTATTATTTAGCAGCGCACACAGATAGACTTATTACCGATTTAGGAAAAAATAATAATTAATAAAATTAATAACTTATTTTTAATAAGTCTGTATTTGGCAAATACAGGGTAGATATACGGGGTTACTTCAAAATTATTTCAAAATATTTTTGATAATCCGATATAAAATCATCAAAAATATGTATTATATTTTTATTTATAGTATCCGTAAAAATCATTTTTTTATTTAAACTTTGATCGTATTGAAATAATTTTGAGCTGTCATCCCATAATAAAATATGACTCAATAATTTATCTTTACTTTTTTGATTTTCTACAAGCCATATAACTTTATTAATATTTTTTAAATACTGCATTGAAAATAATTTTTGACCGTATGTTTGATTATCATGTTTTATAGATAATTCAACTTCAAAACATATTTTGTATTCTTGTATATAAATGTCCGGACGGATTGCATATTTATTTATATTTTGATCCGATATAAAAATTCCTTCATTTTCTTTAAATTCATTCAGTATAAATTCAGAATTATAACTAAAACCGTTATATATACTTAAATTTTCTAAACAGGCGGCCAACCGCTTTATATATAATTTATGTCTTAACTGTATGCCGTTTGACGATATTTCAATATTTGTTTTTACTGTTTCGCAATGACTACAACCTTTAGTATCTAAACCAAAAACAAATACTCTTTTATGTTCTCCGGTAAAACCGCTTGAATCTATTGACATTAAAACTTTTCTAATATATTTGTATTTTTCAAGTTTACGAATCCGACGCCAAAAAGTTTGTTCGCTTTTTTGGTAAATAATCCTTGCCGCAATTTCATCGCAGTATTTATTTTTTTTTAAAAATAATAAAAAAATTTCATCTTGGTCCGTGATATCACATCTTGTTTTTTTTTTCATTTTTAACCTCACTTTTATATTTAGCAAACTTTAAAACTTTGCTTAATAGTTAAGAACTTAAAAACTATCAAGCGGAGGTTAATATTAATATGGAACTAAAAATTAATAAAGAATTTCAAGATTTAATACCGGCGCTATCGCCGGACGAATTAAAATTACTAACAGAAAGCATTATTAAAGACGGAGTCAGAGAACCTATTCTAATTTGGAATAGCTTTATCATTGACGGCCATAACAGGTATAACATTTGCCAATCCTATAACATACCGTTTGAAACAAGAGAACTTATATTTGAAACGGAACAAGATGCTTTAATCTGGATAATCAAAAATCAGTTAGGGCGCAGGAATTTAACGGATTATAGTAGAATAAACCTTACTATTCAACTTACAGGTATATTAGCTGAAAAAGCGCAAGAAAACGAACAAATAGCGGGAAAAATAGGCGGATTAATAGGCGGTAGAGGAAATAAAAAACAAGATAATGAAAAAGAAAAGGGTTTTCCGATTTCGGAAAACCCTTTTAATCAAATTAATACCATAAAAGAGATAGCTAAACTTGCAGGTGTAGGGCATAACACCGTTAGTGAAGTTAAAAACATTAACAAAAACGCCGCCGATGAAATTAAGCAGGAATTATCTAAACAAGACTCTAAAATATCTATTAATACAGCTTCTCTTATATCGGGATTGCCGCAGGATAAACAACTAGAAATTGTTAATAATAATAATAAAAAAGAAATAATTAAAATAGCTCAAAATATTAAAGATAAGATAGAAAATAAAGGAACGCCTACTTTACCGGATAAAAAATATAGAGTTATTTACGCCGATCCGCCATGGCAATACAACGATAAAATGCCGGCAGGATACGGAGCGGCGGAAAATCACTATACAACCTTATCTATTTCTGAATTATGCAATTTGCCTATTAAAAATATAACGGAAAATAACGCCGTTCTTTTTTTATGGGTTACTTCACCTCTATTAGAAAGTTCTTTTGAAATTATTAAAGCTTGGGGCTTTAAATATAAAACATCTTTTATCTGGGACAAGATAAAACACAATATAGGCCATTATAACAGTGTCCGGCACGAATTTTTATTGATTTGCACTAAAGGAAGCTGTATGCCTGATAATAAAAAATTATACGATAGCGTAATTTCAATAGAACGATCCGATAAACACTCTGAAAAACCCGCTGAATTTATAAACATCATAGACGATTTATATCAAACAGGCTTAAGAATAGAATTATTTGCAAGAAAAAAAACTAAAGATTGGGATGTCTGGGGCAACGAAATATGATAACTCAAGAATATCTTATTAAATTAAAAAAAGGTTGCGAATATCAAGATTTTGTTTCCGATATTTTATATAAAAACGGATTACCTATCCGCAATTATACATCTCAAAAATATCAATTGTCAGGCGAAAATAAAGCAGGTATAGAAATTAAATTTGACGGAAAAATGGCTATTACAAAAAATATTTACATCGAAACAGCTGAAAAAAGCAATAAAAATAACGCAGTATATGTTAAGTCCGGAATATATAGAAATGATAATTCATGGCTATACTTGATCGGCGATTACTCCACTATATATTTTTTTAGCAAAAAACAATTAGTAGTAACGGATCAAGAAAATAAATATAAAAAAATAACAACGGAAACATCAAAAGGTTTTTTAATTCCTATTTTTAACGCTGATAAATTTTTAGCAATTAAAATATTAAAACTTTAAAACTTTGCTTATTAATTATAAAGCAATTTAATTTTA
>JAKACI010000142.1 GCA_021821565.1 bacterium
AAATTTAATTGAAGAAAAAATTGTTCTTTTAAAAGATGCATTCGAAAAAATAAAAAATGAACGCGACAGATTATTAACGGAGGTAACAATTAAAGATGAGGAAATTGATCAACTAAACAATAAAATAAAAGATATTGAAACTGAAAATGATGCAGTTATAAAAAAAATTGATGATATTATAAATAATCTGGAAAATATTAATTTAAGCTAATTTTATAGTTTTTATAAATAAAGTATGAACGATGTTATTGAATTAAAAATATTAAATCAAAAATATTTGATAAATAGCGATAAAACTAAAAAATACTTAGAAGAGCTGGCTGCTTATATAAATAATAAAGCGGATGAAGTGTCTAAGACGACTAAATCTGTTGATTCTCTAAATATTGCTGTTTTAACGGCTCTCAATATAGCGGATGATTATCTTTCTATGCAAATGGAAACAAATAATGAAAGCAAAAGAGTGTTAGAAAAAGTCAATAATATATATAAATATATTTCTAATTCGTATAACGAATAACCTTCTTAAAGTAAAGTAAAATTTATTTTAAAGAGAAAAACATATTAAAATTATAGTATATAAGTATTATTTGAAGTATTTTTGTTTGTGTAGTTTCTTTTTTGTGTAGTTTTTCTGATATTTCGGACATTTTTATAGTTTTATAATTTATTTTGATAATATTGTAAGTACATATTTTATTTTGTTTAACCCTGCGGTGTTCGATTGGACTATTAAAATTGACCCAACAGTTGGATAGATTGGGATTGTCTCTAATTTTCTCAATGGAAACAAATTTAAATATTTGATTCCTAACGATGATTATTATATGATTGCCACCTTATTTGAATAGGTCCAATTTTATCGTCCATTCGGCACATGCGGGGGGTTTATTAAATCCTTTTAAATTTATTTTCCTTTTTCTCTGTTTGTCTCTTAAAAATCATCATTTAAAATGCAATAAGCTATTTTTTTAAATATTTAATTTTATTTATTCAGACTTGCGTAATTAATATATGCTTAAAAATATAAATAAACGAAAACGTTAAAAAGTAACGTTAAAAAGTTAAGAGATTTAAGTTTGTATAATTATATGTACTCAAAAATTGCCGTCAGGCAGGAAATGATAGATAAAAGATTAAATTTAACCGGCGAAGAAATTATTTATTTTAGTGATATTATTTCTAACAAAACATATTATTTTATAAAACAGAGGTCTATTAAATCCGCTGCTTTTTATATGAGCATAAAAAATGAAGTTAAAATTGAGCTTATTATTGATAAAATCATAAATGAAAATATAAAAATTTATTTACCGTATTGTAAAAAAAAATCTGATATTTGTTTTTATAAATTTAAAGGTATAGATAATCTTATCAAAGATGATTATGGAATATTATCTCCAAAATGTAACCGAGAAACAGATATTAATGAAATTAACGCTTTTTTTATTCCGGGTGTCGCGTTTGATATATCAGGTAATAGAATAGGGTATGGAAAAGGATGTTACGATAAAGCTTTGGCTAAATCAAAAATGGATTCTATTTTTATAGGCATATGTTATAATTTTCAAATTTATAACAAAAATGAAATTGAAATTACGCAAAATGATATTAAAATGCACTATTTAATATGCGAAAGCGGGATTATTAATTGTTCCGACTAATTTAAAATAAAAATAAATGCAATAAATATATTATTATTTTATATTAATTAATAAAATTTAGATTACTAACTACTACTTTCAATGATAAGGAGAAAACAATATAATGGCAGAAGTTATTATAGTTTTGATTAGTTCCGTAATTTTTTTTATAGGCGGATTTTTTTTAAATAAATTAATTGAAAATATTTCATTAAAGAAAGGTCAGCTTAAAGCAAAAAATATTATCAGCGATGCAGAAAAAAAGTCGGAGGAAATAAAAAAGGATGCTTTATTAAATACTAAAGCTGAAATCATAAAATTAAAAGAAACTGCAGATGAAGATATTAAACAAAAAAATCAAGAATTAATAAGACTTGAAAAAAGAGTTACGGCAAAAGAAGACAATTTAGATAAGAGAGTAGATATTATTGAGAGAAAAGAGGTTGATATCTTAAGAAGAGAAAAAATATTAATACAAACGGAAAAATCTATTTCGGAAAAAGAAAAAAAAATTGAATCAATTTTTAAAGAAAAGACTTCTGAACTTGAAAGAATATCCGGTTTTACTGCTATTGAAGCCAAAGATGAATTAATTAATTCAATTATAGATGAAGCAAAACATGAAGCTGCTAAATCTGTAAGAAAAATAGAAGATGAAACTAGAGAAATCGGCGATAAAAAAGCTAAAGAAATTATTGCTACAGCAATTCAGAGATATGCAGGCGACTATGTTGCTGAAAAAACCATATCTTCGGTTCCGCTGCAGAGCGACGATATAAAAGGAAGAATTATAGGCAGAGAAGGCCGCAATATTAGAGCATTAGAGGCTGCAACGGGGGTTGATTTTATAATAGACGAAACTCCTGAAGCCGTTGTTCTTTCTTCTTTTAATCCCGTGAAAAGAGAAATTGCAAGGCTGTCTCTTGAAAAATTGATAGCCGACGGCAGAATACATCCTGCGAGAATTGAAGAAGTTGTTGCAAAAGTTGAAGAAGAACTTAATATGGCTATGAAAGAGGCTGGAGAACAAGCTACATTCGACGTAGGAGTGCACGGTATCCATCCTGAAATATTAAAATTGCTTGGAAGATTGAAATACAGAACAAGCTACTCTCAAAATGTCTACAATCATTCCATTGAGGTAGCATTTTTATGCGGAATTATGGCCTCCGAATTAGGCATAAACGTTAAGCAGGCAAAAAGAGCGGGGCTCTTGCATGATATCGGAAAAGCGGTTGACCACGAAGTTGAAGGTTCTCATGCTATAATAGGGGCTGAAATAGCAAAAAAATACGGAGAGTCTCCGAAGGTTGTTCATGCAATAGCAGCTCATCACTATGATGAAGAACCAAACAGCGTTCTTGCAATTTTGGTTTCTGCCGCCGATGCATTAAGCGCCGCAAGACCTGGGGTTAGAAAAGAAATGTTTGAAACATATGTAAAAAGACTCGAGAATTTAGAAGCTATCTCAAATTCTTTTGCAGGTGTGGCAAAAAGTTATGTTATACAAGCAGGAAGAGAAGTTAGAGTGATTGTACAGAGCCAAAATGTTTCGGATGACGATTCTGTTATGCTCGCTAAAGACATTGCTAAAAAAATTGAATCTAATTTACAATATCCGGGTCAGATAAAGGTTTCCGTTATCAGAGAAACACGGGCAACGGAATTTGCTAGATAATAAAAATTAATTAATATGAATATTGAAAAAATTTTGTTTATAGGAGATATTATAGGAAAACCTGGAAGAATAGCAGTTCAGAATTCTTTGCCCTGTCTTATTGAAGAATATAATCCAGATTTTATTATTGCCAACGGTGAGAATGCAGCACATGGTATGGGCATAAATCCAACCATAGCAAAATTCTTATTTGATATCGGTATTAACGTTATTACGTCTGGAAATCATATTTGGGATCAAAGACAAATAATAGGCTATTTGCCGGGAGAAAAAAGACTGCTGAGACCAGCTAATTATTCACCAGGAGCTCCCGGTTTTGGCTATGGAATATATATGTCTAAAAGCGAAAAAAAAATAGCCGTAATAAATCTTGAAGGCAGAGTTTTTATGAAAGAATTAAGCGATTCGCCTTTTACGATTTCAAAAAGTATAATTGAAAAAATTAAAGATGAAGCAGATGCTATAATTGTAGATTTTCATGCTGAAGCGACATCCGAAAAAGAAGCGCTCGGTTTTTATCTTGACGGCGAAATTTCTGCATTAATAGGTACGCACACGCATGTTCAAACCAACGATAGTATAATATTGCCTAAAGGAACGGCATATATCAGCGACGCAGGAATGGTAGGTTCAAGGTATTCCATAGTGGGAACTCAAAAAGAGATAGCAGTTAATAAATATTTAACAAATATGCCTGCGAAGTTTATTCCTGAAGAAAATAATATGATGCTTAACGGAGTTTTTATAACAATAGATACAGATACAAAATTAAGTATATCTATTAAAAAAATAAATATTGACGTATAAAAAAATAAATTTCAATAATAAAAATAATATAATAATATAATAACGTCATCATAATTATATATCTTTTTTATCTTTTTTATTTTATTTATTTTTTTAGTAAGGTTATATAAAATATTCTAAATAAATATTAATAATTAAAATATAAATAAAAATACATAAAAACAATGAATATCAATAAATAAATATAAGTAAGTATAAGTAAATTATAAAAATATTATAAATATATTTAGATGAATAAATCCAAAAATATTGATTTATTAATAAACGAACAGATTGAAGCCATAAAACGCGGTTCAATTGACCTTATTAAAGAAGATGAATTGTATGAAAAATTAAAATTTTCTATACTTAACAGTATTCCATTAAAGATTAAAGCCGGCTTTGACCCTACTTCACCGGATATTCACCTTGTTTTATAAG
>JAKACI010000143.1 GCA_021821565.1 bacterium
AGCTGTGCATTGGTCATAGCCCAGGTGTAGTAGTCGGTATGGTATAATTCGGACAGGTTCTCTATGTTGGTTTTAGCAGTAACGTTTATCATAATATTAATACCTGATTAAAATAAAAATCAACACACAATTGAAACTAAAATTAATACATAATATTTTTAATATTAAATATTAAAATAATACACCGATTTTAAAAAATAATCAAGTTTATACAATATATTTTTATAGAATAAGATAGCAAATACAGGCGGCAGTAAAAGGATAAATAAATCGGATACTTTATCCAATACCTTTATATTCTTTTACTTTCTCTGAAAGCAACATTTTAATTAAAGATTGATAAGGCACATCTTTCTCGTTTGCAAGCATTTTCAAGCTGTTTAATAATTGAACAGGTACCCTTAGGGAAATTGTTTTTGTCGAAGGTTTTAACTTTGGAAATACACCAACGCTTGCTTTATTCCAGTCTATATATTCGGTGCTGTCATGGGCAGCCCAAAACTCTCTTTCTTCGCCTTCATTCTTAAAATGCGGAATCTTTTTTTTCATCGTCTACACCGTCCTTTCTTTTTTATTCATGTCTCTTGCCGAAATAACCCTTATTAAACTATTTCTCGTTGTAAATACTAAAAATAATTTCCTATCTTCGTTTGTTTTCCCCAAGATATAATATCTTGCTTCTTCTTGAAGATGATTTTCATCTAATCTAATAATAAAAGGCTTATTAAAGAAAGTCTCTTCGCACTCTGTATTAGAAACATTATGCTTTATTAAATTTTTATCAATATTACCGATATCCCACTGAAATCCTTCATACTGACCTAATATCTTGTCATCCATTATTAATATTAAAGTATATCTCTATAATATACATTTGTCAAATAATTTATATATTTTTAAGCAAATTAACGTAATTGCATTTTTATGGGCTGGCATCTTTTAATTAAGCCCGTTAATTTAAAGACCTGATAACCTTTTTTGAATTATATTACAATTTGATTTTACATGACGCATAATATCTTCGGCGATGTTATAAGACGCGTCTAATAATTTTAAATTCTCTATCTCGTTTTGCAACGTCACGGGTAATTTTTCCGCCTGTCTTATAATTATCTTTTTAAGCTGAAAATAAGAATATCCTATATCGTTGCATAGTTTTTCCCAATGCCTCGAAAAAATAACGGAGTGTTCATAATGCCCCCCTATTTTCATCGCCATTCTGTCTGTCAAATCATAAACCTGAGTGCAGAGAACATCATATACCGGAGAAAGCTTTACTAAACCTGTCTCATAATGCAAAATTGAAAAGTTCTTACCGTGGGCATCATTATTCCCGATTAAAAAATTAAAAACCGCTCTCTCTGCTAATTTATTTCTGTCAAGCGCCGGCAAAGAAACTTTTTTCATCAAGTCAAAACACTCCTTGAAACCAGGTCCTCCTTCGGATTGATATTTATACGCAGAGGCGACTCCAATGGCCTGACAAAAATCCTCCTGATGAATCCTCCTTATTAAACCGCCTTTTCCGATTCCCCTATCATATCGTTTAATCAGTAAATATTTAACATCGTTTGAGTGCCTTATCTCAACCTCAGGGACTTCTATTCCGATGCTTTTAGCCGTCTTTAAACACAAGTATTCGTTTTCTATCGTATCTTTAAAACCCTCAATTGCCGGTTTTAAAATGTGGGTAGTAGGGCTTCCCTCAATGGGCAGACATATTTTATTATCTATGACGCAAATAGCCGCTTTATTCTGAACACCTGCAAGCGACAGCCTTAAATCATCTACTCCAAGGAACAACGGTTTTTGAGGTAATTCATTAATGTATCCGGCAAGCTTATGCTCGCTTAGAGGCACACCTTTTAGTTTGACATAGCCAATTTTTTCGAGCGGCTCATTTATATTATGAAAAGAAACCGCACCTGCGCAGTCATGCCCTATTGCTTTTAAAAGACTAAAATCATTATTGGGATTTACATTGTATTTTCTTGCTATAATATTTCTTGCATGGTCGCTTTCTGGTAGAAGTCCGCCAAAATAAGCTTCGCATATTTTATACTCAAATACCCCAGTCTGTAGCGGAAGGCTGAACGAAAGGCTTTGGACTGCATCAGGCAGATATTGAAAACTCATTTTACCCGATAAATCCTGCTCCAGCACGCCGACAGGCATGCCGTTCAGCCTTACGGAAAGTTTTTTATCAGTTTTAGCCATCTAAAAACCCTCTAAATCATCAGATATTTTGGCAGGTATTTTGGTAGGTATTTGGGCATCCAGTTTAATTCCGAGCATTGCAGCTACAAGAATAGCTTTATCAAATTCGACGGTAGGCTTTCCCTTTTCCAGATCGACTACAAAACGCACGCCTGTGCCGCATGCCCCCGCAAGCTCGGACTGATTCATACCCTGTGCCTTACGCGCCTTTCTAATCAATACTCCAAATTCTTTTGAGTTTGAAAAAATCATAAATACGCCTAATATTTATTCAAATATTTATTCAAATATTTATTTATAAATTTACCGTTAGGTAAATTTTAATACATTTTTATATTAAATACAAGTATTTTTACCGAACGGGAAAGATAATTTATTTTTTCTTCCCAATATTCTTCTTTTAAAAAATAATCAAGTTTGCAGAATTGCGTATTATGGGCTGGCATGGTATGGTATTGGGAGAAACAGGCAAATGCAGTCAAATTATTATAATTTAAATATTAATCAAACTTTAACTTTAATAAAACTCAATCAGGAGTATGGGAATAAATAAATCGGATACCTTCTGAAAGTTAAACTTGCAAAAATTGCACATTATGCTATATTGTTATTATTATGATAAAAAGAACAATGGAGAACGTGTTAAGAAGTCTTGCGAAGCAGTATCCCGTTGTTACAGTAACCGGTCCAAGACAAAGCGGCAAAACTACTTTAATCAAATATGTTTTTCCGGATAAAAAATATGTAAACTTAGAAGCTCCGGATATAAGGCAGTTTGCTATTAACGATCCAAAAGGTTTTTTGGCCCAGTATAACGATGTCATTCTTGATGAAATTCAGCGCGTACCTGATTTGCTTTCATATATCCAGCCTATAGTGGATGAAAATAAGGCGCCGGGACAGTTTATAATTACCGGAAGCCAGCAATTTGAAGTTTTAAACAATATTTCACAGTCTCTTGCCGGAAGGACGGCTCTGCTTAAATTACTCCCTCTCAGTATTCCTGAAATAAAAGATATTGTTGACGCATCGTTAATCGATAAGCTTATTTATACCGGCTTTTATCCAAGGATTTACGATATGAATTTAGAACCGCATCAGGCATTGGGAGATTATATTGTAACATATGTAGAGCGCGATATAAGACAGTTGATTTCTATTAAGGATTTAAATCTTTTTGAAAAATTTCTTAAACTGTGTGCCGGAAGAATAGGGCAGTTATTAAATCTTCAAAGTTTGGCAAACGATGTCGGCGTGTCTCATACTACCGTAAAGTCGTGGCTCTCAATACTTGAAGCAAGCTATGTAATATTTTTACTGCCCCCGTGGTATAATAACTTTTCCAAAAGACTAATAAAATCACCAAAATTGTATTTTTACGATGTCGGTCTTGCATCTTATCTGCTTGGAATTGAAAATGAAAACCAGGTTTTCAGGGACCCTTTGCGTGGCAATTTATTTGAAAATTTAGTCGTAACGGAGGTTTTAAAATACAGATTCAATAAAGGCAGGAAAAGTAATTTATATTTTTACAGAGACGGCAAAGGATTAGAAATAGATTTAATTTACGAGGCCGGAAGGAACATTCTTCCCATAGAAATAAAATCCGGCGCTACGATATCGGAAGATTTTTTTAAAAATCTTAAAAAATTTCTTCAATACTACAAAGATTCTAAAGGTTTAACCGTGCCGTACGGCAGTGCAGTCTTCTACGGCGGAAATGAAACGCAGAAAAGAACGGATTTTAATATTTATCCGGCTTCAAAAGTATGCGATTTATTGGATTCGGTAATTAAAGAAACATAGAATCTATAACGATATTTGAATAAATAAATCTGTCACCTTTTTTTCACTTTTTTCTTTAAACGTATTCTGGAAGATAATCCCGGATTAAAGAACGACCTGACCCTTTTATTTACTTTGACAGGATAAATTAATCTAAAAAACGGTTGCTGTCCTTAACTAACAAACTCTTTCTCAGGCAGACTATGAGTAAGACTTGCAAATGCAGGCAGGAGTTAGAAGCAAAATACATCATATCAGGTGCTTTAAAAAGGAAATGCTGCTTTTATCAATACCTGTAATTTCAATTGTTTTTATAATTGCCTCTTTTAAAGAATATGGTAAATCATCAGGAACGTCTATTTTACCTTGAGTATCTTTAAAAATTATATTAGCAGCCTCATTCCATGCCTTATTATATGCTTTTTTGATTTGCGGTTTTAGCCCAGGATTATCATTTATAATATCTTCTATCTGAATGAATGAATGCTTAATTGTATTTTTCCAGCTTTTGCTTCTTAATTCCGGCTGGTT
>JAKACI010000144.1 GCA_021821565.1 bacterium
TTTCAAAAGAAATTGCAACTTTCTTAATTTCAAACGGAATTAATTCTAAAGATTTATACAATAAATATAATAATGTGATATTTCATAATGAAACAAATTTGACTCTATCAAAATATTTTAGCAAAAAATTTTATTACATGAAGGGCTTCAATATCTATATAAATAAGTGGGGTAAAAACGATGCCATAGTCAAAAAACAATTCGGCTTAGGTTATAGATATTTATTGGTTTTTATCGAAAACGGCAAATGGAAAAAATTATTGAGACATCCGCTGTTAACGGTTTATATGTATTTTTTAAAAGGCGCAGTAGGATTTGTATATGTTAAACATAAGCCGTTTAAAACTAACTAATGATTTATTAATTCATTAATATAATAAACGGCAATAGTGCCGTCGTTCCTTTTTATCATATATTGATAATGTATTTTTGTTAGCAAAAGATTAAAACAGTTTGCATTTATTATTTAAATTTAACAAAATTAAAATATTTTTTGAGGATATTGTCGTGAGCCAATTTGAACAATTATATAATAAAAAGTATTACTTAGAAAGGGATTATTTACCTATACATCTTCAAAATACTATAGAGAATATTCTTACAGAAAACAATTTCCATGACATTTTAGAAGTAGGTGTCGGGACAGGCAAACTTATGAGTTCTCTGAAAGACAAGGGCTATAATATTAAAGGTATTGATTCTTCTCCTATTGCTGCAGAGATAGCAGGTGCTACAGTTGGAAACGCTACATCAATACCTTTTGGAAATGAATTGTTTGATTGTGTTTTAGGCATTAGTATTATTGAGCACCTAAAGGAAGGTGACGGCTTAATATTTATTAAGGAAATTCATAGGGTATTAAAAAAAGGGGGAGGGGTATTTTTAGTTACACCCAATTATTCTTCACCTTTGAGAATTATAAAAAGGAATAATTGGTATGCTTACACCGACAAAACACATTTATTTTATTATACTCCGAAAAGTTTGAGAAATTTACTAAAAGCAAATGGTTTCAGTGAAATAAAATTTACATTTAGATTGAAAAATCTCCCAGATTTCTGGCCGATTGAATGGCCCATGGGGTCAATTTTTAAAAATTTGCCTAGTTTTTTTAAGTATATCCCCTATCGCATACTTATACAGTCTCCATTAGGACTTTATAGGGATACTTTCTGGGTTTTTGGGAAAAAAACATTATGAAAATAGGTGTTTTAATAGATAGACTGAATATTGGCGGCGTTGAGAAAATAGCAATTGAAGAGGTGAAAGCATTGATAGCCATTGGCGAAGATGCTTATTTATTGGTGCTTTCAAGAAAAGCTGTAGTTGAAAATGCATTTGCCGATTTGCTAAAAGATATTCCTATAGTATATTTGGATGATAGATTGCCTAAAATATTGAAATATTCCTTTAAAATCCCTGGTTTTTATTTTTTCTCTTTTTTTCATTTAACTTATCCCTTTTTATTACCTCTTGTTATAAAAAAAAATGAATATGACATTATAATAAGTCATAATATATATACAACATTTTCTGCCCTTTCTTTATCAAAATTTAATAACATTCCATATGCTGTTTATATTTGGGATCCGCTTTCTTATAATCTAAAGAAAACATATAGCAAAGGATTTATCCATAATATAATGTTTTTTGTTCTTTTTTTAGGAAATATAGTTGATAAAATTTTGGTTAATAATGCAAGGTTGGTTTTTGTTTCCAGTTATATTCATTGTACGCAGCTTAAAGACATAATAAAAGATGGTAAAAAAATAAATTTAATACCTTTAGGTCACGATTGTTTAAAGGAAATAAAAAACTCCCGTGGTGATTATATTTTTATTGCAACTGCATGGAAAGAAGGGAAAGGGCTTGAGGATTTATTAAATGTTATTCAGCAAATCCCGAACTCCAAACTTAAAGTAGGAGGTAAATGGATACATAATGAATATAAAAATAAAATAAAATCAATTATGCAAAATTTAAAAATTTCTAATAGAGTTCAATTAATAGGAGAAATTAGTGAACAAGAATTAAATGATTTATACGCAAATGCCATAGCTACGGTTGTTGTGAACGATGAGCCAGGTTTTGGCTTGCCTGTTTTAGAAGCTGCTTCCAATGGGTGTACTTTTATTGCAACTGAGACAAGCGGAGCGGCATATTTTTTTGATAAAAATACAGATGGATTTTTTTATAAATATAAAGATTATAAGACTTTAAAATCATATTTGCTTAAATTATTATACGACAAACAGCTTGCTTATGATATGGGGAAAAATGCATGGCAAAAGGTAAAAGAAAATTATAGCTGGCAAAAACATGCCAAAATTTTGATAAATAAAATAAACGACTTGTTAACTAAAAAATAAAATTATAGCGGGTCCATTATGAAAAGTTTAGAATAATATCAATACTTGAATTTTTATTTTTATAAATTAAGGATTTATAGTACGATAATCAGTACGATTAAAAAAATTTATTTCAATAATTAATATATTTTAGAGAAAAATGAATCAGATAATAATTATCGCAAACAACACTTACGGAGAAATGATGAGTGGGGGCGATAGAATATGGATTGAAATAATAAATAATTTAACTGAAAAATTTAATATTGTTTTATTTACATCTGAAGAAGGTTCATTGTTGTTTCAGATGAGTAAAAAAAAAGAAATTAGTATTATTAAAACAGACATAAAGTTTGAATGTAATAATTTATATTCTATTCTGGGGCTAATTAAGCTACAAATCAGAAGAACTTATAAAGGTATAAAATATATTTTAAATAATGTAGATACTATGAAAAATTCAGAGTTTATATATTCATCGTCTGATTTTTATCCGGATTTTTTTTCTGCATTTTTTGCAAAAATAATTAATAAAAAAAATAAAATGGGTAGCTGGATTTTATCTTTTTGCCCCTTTTCCATTATCTAAGAATACACCGTATAAAGGTTTAAATAGATTAAAAGGAATGTTTTATTGGTTAATGCAAATACCGTCGCATTTTATTATTAAATATTTTGCCGACTATGTGTTTATTACAAGCGAACCGGACATAAAAAAATTTTATACAAAACAAAAAGATATATCTAAAATTTTTGTCATAAAAGGTGGTATAGATACATTAGAATCTGAAAAATATTTTAAATTTAAAAATAATATTATTCCTTTTGATAAAAGAAAATATGATGCCTGTTTTGTTGGAAGATTTCATGTGCAAAAAGGATGCCTTGAACTTATAGATATATGGAGTAAAGTCAATAAAAAAAGAAACTTTAAGCTTGCATTGATAGGGGGCGGAGAGCTAACACAAGAGATAGAAAATAAGGTAATTAGATTAGGTTTGCAGCATCATGTTGATATTTTAGGTTTTTTAGATGGAAAAGATAAATATGAAATATTTAAACAATCAAAATTAATGGTTCACCCCGCAATTTTTGATAGTGGCGGAATGGCCATGGCTGAAGGTATGGCCTTTGGATTGCCAGGAATAAGTTTTGACCTTGATGCTTTAAAGTCCTATTATCCAAGGGGTGTTATTAAAATACCGTGTTTTGACCTTGATGCTTTTGCTACTGCAATTATAAGCTTGTTAGAGAACGAAAAACTTTACAAAGAACTTTCAGAAAAAGCCTATGAATTTGCTAAAACTTGGGACTGGAGAGAAAGAGTAAATGATATTTGCATCAAAGTTTTTGAAAATAAGTAGTAATGCTAAATTTTTTTTACAATAAAAAACTAAACAAATTACTAAATTTAGTGCGAGTTAAAAAATTGTTCAATGACTATTTTAATTTTTAAAAAAATTATAGATAGAATAAATTTTCATAAGTATCCTATCATTATTTTTATAATACTTTCCCTTGTTCCACTTTTATGGTTCCACTGGAATCCAGTTGCATTTGGAGATCCTGGATTATTTTTCATATTTTATCACCCTTATTTTATTATTAAAAGAGCTTTTTATCTAATCCTTCCAACAAATTTAGGCATATCCACTTATTTATTATATTTTTATCCAATAATTTTAATTTTTTATGCTATTTTTTTTATCAGTGGACATAATTATTTAATTTCACAAGAAATTATGTTTGTTTTAATAATGTTTTTTTCAATGTTATATTTTTATTTATTTTGTATGGAAATACTTATTTTAGAAAAAAATAAAAAATTTATTTCTGCAATAGCTGCAATTTTTTATTTATTTAATTTATATATTCTTATTTATTATATTACTATATTTCAGTTTAGTTTTTATTTATTGCCATTTACTTCTATATTTCTTTACTTTCTTGTGAGATGGTTAAAAACTAAAAATTTTATTTATATTTTAATTATGTCATTAATTATCTCATTATTTTCAATAGGTGAATTTGAATTTCCAACTTATACTGTGATAATTTTGTTATTTTTGTTTGTATTTATATACGAATCTTTTAAAATAGATAATTTAAAAAATATAAAAACAAAAATAAAATA
>JAKACI010000145.1 GCA_021821565.1 bacterium
ATAAAACTAAATTTATAATCGGTGAAAAGCGGATTTTTCGTTCGGCGTTTTATGCACTTTTCGTTCGGCGTTTTAGGGAATTTTAAATCGGTGTTGACAAAAAAAGAATTCATTCGTCATTAGGATATAAATCGCCGGAAACTTTTCTTAAGGAATATTTAAATAATAACCCCCCTGCCCTTAGCGATAATTTAAAACGGCAGCAAAGCATGGTTCAAGGGTTGGCGACATTCGCTGATTCGGTTAAAACGGTTCAAGCCGCCCTTGAACCATGCGGCTTGCCGTTTATATTAAACTAACAGGCAGGGGGATAAAAAGTTTATTAAAAGTAAAAATATATATTGACAATATTAGTATTTTATGATAACTTATAAACAAGGTAAATTATAATCAAAAAGTGTCTTAGTTTACTCCAACAATATAGGGGTTAGACCATTTAGGCATATGTTTTTTATCGGTAACGAAATACAATTCTGCGAAACTTCTTTTATGAGAAGCAATTATTTTAGAATTGTGATATATTTTAACTAAATTAGAGTCGAAGCATATATCTACCTGCTTGCAGACCAACTGATAAGGGACGCTGTAATACGTGTTATTTACGTTTACATGGTAGTCTATGCCGACTGAAGCCCTCTTCCAATAGGAAAGTTCGTATCTTTCTGGAAGAGGCTTTAAATATTTTTTTTCTTCCTGAAAAAGTTCATATCTTGATTTGTTTATTTTTTGCATCGGTTTATTATTATGCTCTTTAAGTACTTCGCTTATTGTTTCATTCAATTCTTCTATACTGAAAAATATTTTATTTCTTAGGGGAGCCAATATTCTCCTTTGAGCGTCCAATACTCCTTTTTCCGCCTTCGGTTTGTCTTTCGGCTTTTTTGGTCTTGCAGGCAGTATTACAATATTGTAATGGGTAGCCATATCCAAATATGTCGGATTTATTTCAGGGTCGTAATAACAGGCGTGAGTAACGCCGGATTTAAGATTATCCGGCACTATAACGGCGGGAACCGAGTTAAAAAACTCAAACATTTTTACATGGCAGTCTATCCAATTTTCTAAAGTCTGATTATAAACGGATAAAGCGAATGTGTAGCTGCTTGCCCCTAATACCCCTATAAATAATTCCACTTCCGTCATAACTCCTGTATCCGGATTTTTTATACTCGGTTTATATCCTGAAAAATCTACAAATACCTTTTCTCCCATTTTATGATTAATTCTCATAACGGGATCCAATAATTTTTTCCACTGTCTGTAATAATATGCAAACTGCGAATACTCGTAACCGTCGGGATTGTTACTTTTATATTCTTCCCATAAAAGATAAAGCGTTACTCCTTTTCTTTTAAGTTCGCCGTGTAAATATTCCATATCGGGCGTAACTCTTTTAGGAATAATTGCGGCAGGATTTAATTTAGTTTTAATTTCTTCATCGGTTAAAAGCTTAAAAACATCGTAGTCAATGTTTAAAGATTTAAAGCGGTTTACGTAAGATGATGCGGTAGTAGGAGAAATATTGCAAGATACTGCAATATTTCTTGCGCTTAGTCCTAAATTAAACAAGCGGATAATTTCTCTTTCCGTTTTCATGGCTAATCTCCTTTTTCTTTTCATTTTTATTGCCCCTCATTAATATTAATAAGGGGCAGTTTACATTAAAGCTGTTATGAATAAAAAGGATTAACCGTTAATTTTTGATATTTATTTAATAAATAAATCAAGATATTTATTTAATAAATAAATCAAATTGATAAATTTAATAAAATAAATCAACTTAATTAATTTAATCAAAAAAGTTGCTTTGATAAATTTAATAAAAAAAGTTAATAAAAAAATCACCAGATTTTTTATTAATAAATATCAAATTAATTGCGAAAAGGGTGTCCAGTAATTTCCGTAATGGGTGTCCAGTTAGAAACGTAATCGCTGTCCAGTTAAAAACGTAAAGTGTGTTCAGTTAGATGCGGAATATACATTTATCAAGTTTTAAGGGTTTTCACTTATTCTAATAATAAAATAACTTCGTAGAATGCGTTTTAAGGCGTTTTAATTTGTCAGGCAATAGAATTTTGTATCAAAAAGAAATTTAAACTGATTAAATGATATTGTGGTCAAAAAAATGGAACTATTAAAGAATATAAAGAATGAAGAATTAGAACCCGGCGAAATCAAGAACTTAATCCAGGTTCTTTTTTCCGAAGTCCAAGATCTTAAAAAAGAAAAAATAGGACTAAAGCTTCTAACCGTAAAAGAAACAACTGAAATTTTAAGAATTAAAAGATCCACGCTTTATAATATGGTAGGCAACCGTGAAATTCCGTTTGTTAAAATCAGCGGGAAGATATTATTCGATTTTTATGATTTAAAAAAATATATTGAAGGAAGTAAAATTAAATCTTATAAAAAATAATATAAATAATATTTTATTTTTAAACTAAACCGGAGCGTAAAAAAATGGAAAATAATGAATATTTAGAAAACGACTTAAAAATCTTAAATTTTTGTATTGAGCAAGAAATCAGCATTGACAATGCTAATTTAAGTTTAATTTTTGAAAAGATAGAAAATATTCAAAATATGATTAAAAAAATTAAAGAAATGGGGAAAATTAAAGATTTGTTAAAATTACAAACGAACAGTTAAATAATAATATAAGAACGGGTTTATTTAACGCAATAACAGAAAATAACTTATATGATAATGGTATTTACTAAAATCATCATTTAATTATGAAATTAGTCGGGATAGAAAAGATAGCGGAACTCTTAGATACAAGCCCTAAGACCATTTACGACTGGACTTCTACCCGTAAAATACCGCATTATAAAGTCGGCCGCTTGGTAAAATTCGACATCGATGCGGTAATAGCATGGCTTGAAACTTGCGAAGTTAAACCGTATAATAGGGGAACAGGCGGAAAGTCCCTTAAAGGAGGTGGAAGATAATGGGACTTTTCAAAAGAAAAAACAGCCCTTATTATTTCATGAAGTTTCAAGCGAATGGAATAAGGGTTTATGAAAGCACTAAAACTAAAAACAAAAAGTTTGCCGAAGAGATTTTTTTAAACCGAAGAAATGAGATTATTAACGGCATAGAACCGGAGATAATAAAAGAGCCGATAAAACAAATAACATTTGCTGAACTTGCTAAAAAATACAAAGAATGGATAACCGGCCGGCAAAAATCTGCAAGAAATAAAGGTTATATTATTAATGAGCTTGTTAAAAAACTCGGCAATTTAAAATTAATTGATTTTTCGGTAGAGTTAATAGAAAAATTACAGACAGACTTATTAAAAGAAAAATCAATTGTTTCATCTAACCGAACTATTGCAATTATACAGGCTATGTTTACTAAGGCTTTGGATTGGGAAATGATAAAGGAAGAAGACTTAAAGCGGGTCAGGAAAGTAAAACAGCTGAAAGGCGAAGTTAAACGCTTGCGGTATTTATCGGACGACGAGGCGGAAAGGCTTATCTATAACTGCGATAAGAACCTAAAGAATATCGTAATAACAGCTCTTAATACCGGTATGCGTAAATCTGAAATACTGCATTTAACATGGGACAGGGTAGATTTAAAGAACCGGTTAATCTTGCTTAATAGAACAAAGAACGGCGAAAGGCGGGAAATACCTATTAACAACACCTTATTAAATGTTTTATCCGGTATTATCAGGAATTTAAAGACTGATTATCTATTTTACAATCCGTAAACATTAAAGTCTTATTGCGATATTCAAAAGAGCTTTACTACGGCGCTTAAAAAAAGTAAAATACTTGACTTTCATTTTCACGATTTAAGGCATACGTTTGCCAGCAGGCTTGTAATGGCGGGTATTGATTTAACAACTGTTAAAGAATTATTAGGTCATAAAGATATAAAAATGACTTTAAGATATTCACATTTATCGCAGGCGCATATTAAAAATGCCGTTAATATTTTAGATGAGCGTTGCAAAATCGTTGCATTAGACAATAAAGAGGAAATCAAAGAAGCATGAAAGCCTTATTTTTAATGGTGGAGCTGATCGGAGTCGAACCGACGACATCTTACATGCCATAAAACAAAAAATATAACTAACAATCAGCATTACGGCTTACTTTCTGAACTTTTTTACAAAAAATACTTTCCTTATTTTACCTTATTTTTATCTTTTTATTTTTATATTTTTTCATAATTGTTTCATAATTTAAACCTGCAAAAAACCCTTTTTAAATAAAAAAATACAAATCGTAATGCGGAAAATAAATAAGAATTTATATTAAAATATAATAAATCGTAATACGATAAATAAAAGAATAAAAACAATAGGTTAAATTAAAAATAAATTAAAATAAATTAATATTTGTATTGACTTTCTTATTTATAAATGGTATAATATAAGTATTAAATAAATAAAATAGATTAAAATAAAATAATAAAAGTATTGACAAAGTTATATTTAAATGTTATACTTTATATATAATATA
>JAKACI010000146.1 GCA_021821565.1 bacterium
TTATATAATAGCATAATTATAGCATAATTCACATTATATGGATCTAGAAAATTTTAATTATCTTTTTGATGAAAAATTAGTCGCAAAATATCCGCTTAAAAATAGAGACGAATCAAAACTTCTTGCGGTTGATATAAAAAAATTTAAAATAGAACATAGAAAATTTTATGACATTATTGATTATATTAATCCGGGCGATGTCATAGCAGTCAACAGCTCTTATGTTAAAAAAGCCCGTATATTCGGCAAGAGAAAAACGGGCGGCAAGGTTGAAATTTTCGTCTTAGATTTTCCAAATAGAATTACGTTTCCTCTTAAATTAAAATGCTTAATAAAAACTCATAAAAAAATTAAAGAAAATGAACTAATTATTATTTCGCCGATAAATAATAAGATAAACAATAAAAAAAATACCGCCACAAGCACAAATACCGCAAATATATCAGAATATACAGACTTTGAAGAAAGCAGCAATAATAGTGACAATGCCAATAATAATGATAATGAAATTTCTATTGCGGCTTTAAACTGTTTCGGAAAAGGCGAATGGGAAATAGTAATCCAGAACGAAAACGATTATAATTTTATATTTGACAACTGCTCCGCCGTTCCGCTGCCGCCTTATATAAAAAGGCAAACGGATAAAAACGATGAAGTTTATTATCAGACAATATATGCAAATAAAGACTCAGGTTTTTCTGTCGCAGCTCCTACTGCAGGACTTCATTTTACGGAAAAGCTTATTGATAAAATAAAAGATAAGGGCGGTATTTTTACCGATATTTCATTAAATATCGGATTAGGAACATTCGAGCCCGTAAGAGAGAGAAATATTACAAATCATAATATGCACGAAGAAAGGTATAAAATATCTAAAGAAACTGCAAATACAATTAATAACGCGATTAAAAACGGCAATAAAGTAATAACAACTGGAACTTCATCCGTAAGATGCTTAGAATCTTCAACCGACGTTGACGGTACCGTACATTCCAAAAATGATGCAATTACTTCATTATATATATATCCGGGCTATAAATTTAAAATAACTAAAAATTTAATAACTAATTTTCATCAGCCGAAATCTTCGCTTTTTATAATGATCAGCGCATTAATCGGCTTAGATAAAATGAAAATATTATATGAAGAAGCAATAAATAATGACTATAAATTTTTTAGTTACGGCGATGCAATGTTTTTGTATAATATTGATTAAAATTAATTAAATAAAATAAAATTAATCTATTTATGTTATGTTTGTATGTTTGAAATTTTAAAAAAAGATTCTAAAAGTAAAGCGAGATTAGGAAAATTACATACCAAAAACGGAATAATAGATACGCCTGTGTTTATGCCCGTCGGCACTTTAGGCACTGTTAAATCTGTTTCTCCTTTAGAACTTTACAATGAAGGATTTAAAATAATGCTTTCAAACACTTACCATCTTTTTTTGCGTCCGGGAATGGAAGTTATTGAAAAATTCGGCTCTCTTAGAAATTTTATTAACTATAAAGGCGCAATACTCACAGATTCAGGCGGTTTTCAAATATTCAGCCTTGCTAAATTCGCAAAAATTAGCGATAACGGAGCTGAATTTATGTCTCACATTGACGGCGCAATTCATGTTTTTACGCCTGAAAAAGTAGTTAAACTTCAGGAAGCTTTTGATTCTGATATAATAATGCCTCTTGATGTTTTCTCCGGTCCCGAGGCGTCAAAAAGCAGAGCCGAAAAAGATCTTGATATAACTTTAAAATGGGCTGAAAGATCAATTAATGCAAAAAATAAAGAAAAGAATAATTTAATTTTTTTAATATCTCAAGGCAATTTTTTTGAAGATTTAAGAGAAAAATCTGCAATATATTTATCGGAACTAAATGCCGACGGATATGCAATAGGCGGACTTGCAGTAGGGGAAGACAAAGAAACAATGTATAATATGCTTAATATTTCCGCTTCGAAACTGCCTGAAAATAAACCGAGATATTTAATGGGGGTCGGTACTCCTGAAGATATAATAACAGCAGTAAGTCTTGGCGTTGATATGTTTGACTGTGTTTTACCTACAAGAAACGCAAGAACCGGATTCGTATTTACATCTAAAGGAAATTTAAATATTAAAAATTCTATTCATAAATTTGAAAAACAACCCGTAGACGATGAATGCGGTTGCTATGCCTGTTCAAATTTTTCAAGAGCATATTTAAGACATGCTTTTATGAGCAAAGAAATATTTTCACAGCGACTTTTGACAATACATAACCTTTATTTCTACCAAAATATGATATTGAATATTAGACGATCTATTGATGACGATAATTTTATGGACTATAAAAATAATTTTTTAGAAAAAAGACTTAAATAAACTTTATTTTCATTTATTTTTTCATTTATCCTTTACTTTAATTAAAAATTTAAATAGAATAATAAATTAAAACAAAAAAACAAAACAATTTATAATAACTTAATGTATAAATTGCAGGATTGAACAGGTTTGTTAGACCTGGTAAAAACTAAGCACATCGCAGCATAGTATAATGAAAAATTTAGAATATATCCTATAATTAGACTTGATAAAATATAAGTATATAATCGGCTAATTATTAATTTTCTATTGCATGATTAAAATTGCATGATTAAACAGAATTAAAGTATATTAACATTAACTTAATCAAAAAATAAAAAAAGGGAAAAAAATGAAAATTCTATCTTATGCATTTAATTTATTTGATGCCACAAAGGCTTATGCTGCAGGAGCAGCCGGCGGAGGAAGTTCTTTGCAGTCGGAGATTTGGAGCTTTGCACCGCTTATTGCAATAGTGGTTATTTTTTATCTTCTAGTAATAATGCCTCAGCAAAAAAGAACGAAAGACCATAAAAAAATGATTGATTCTTTAAAGATAGGCGATCAAGTAATAACAAACGGCGGTATATACGGCATGGTATCAGGAATCGCGGATCAGGTATTTACGCTTGAAATAGCCAAAGATGTCAAAATTAAAGTTGCAAAAAATACTATAGCAACCAAAGCATCTTAATCTTTATAAAATAAATTAAATTTTTCTATAGTTTTTATCGCAGAAATCAGGAATAAGGTTTAATGCTGCGATAAAAACTATCAATGACATTTCAATAATATGCCATACTGGATTCCCGCTTTCGCGGGAATGACACTTAACGGGTGAAACTATAAGATGTCTCAAAATTATTTCCGCAAAAGCGGGAAAGTTCCAGAGGAAACTTTATGAGGCTGTAAACCATATAAACGCATGCCGTTTATGGCGAAGCGGTCATCCGGAAAATAAATTTCTATGGAAGAATTAAGGATAAAAATTGATATAATTTTTAATTTAAATTAATATGCTACAATGTCTAATTTTGGCTAATTATCACATTAAAAAAGTTTATTTGATTGCTAATTAACTAAAAAGTTGCCGTAAAGCCCATGAACGGCATGTGTTTACAATTTTTAGGTATGGGGGGTATGCCCATTTGCATTTGTATTGATATTATTTAATGTAAGTTTGTCTAAGCTATCATTATAAAAATTTAATTTATATGATTGCTAATTTACTTTACATCGGTCTTATTTAATTTTGTCTAAACTATCATTAATAAATAATAAATAATAAATAATAATAAAGAGGGTTATTTTCACTATTATGAAACCTGTTAGAACAAGAGTAATTCTTATAACAGTTTTAATTATTATATCTTTATTTTCAATAGTTCCGTCAATTTATCCAGATACGCCTTCATGGTGGAAAGCGGCCATCGGAAACGCCGAAATGCATCTGGGATTAGATCTGCAAGGCGGTCTGTATCTTATTGAAAAGGTTGAGACTAATAAAGCTATTAATGACAAATTATATAAAGATTATTCAGATATTGCCGCTTTCGCCGGTTCAAAAGGTTTTAACAAAAATAACTTGGTTTACAACAAAAATTATTTATTGATTAAAGGTAAACTTTTAAAAAATAATTCGTTTTTAATGAAATTTATTTCCAAACGGCATCCTTCTTTAAAACTTGTCAAAAATAAAATAATATTCAAAAAATCGGCGGTAGCGTTATTTAAGAAAGAAGCTGTCAGCGGCGCTCTAGAAGTTATGCGCAACAGGATAGACCAGTTCGGTTTAATAAATCCTAACATTGCAAGACAGGGTAAAAACACTATTGTTCTTGAACTTCCGGGCGTAAAAAATGTAAAACAAGCCGTTAGCCTGATAGGCAAAACAGCCAGATTAACTTTTCAGCTTGTCAATTATAAACACAGTCTAAAAAAAGCTTACGCCGGTAATATACCTAAAGGTTATGAAATTTTATACCATACTGTTTATAATAAATATACCCATAAAACTATAAAAAAACCTTACTTGATTAATAAAACCGTTTTAATGAGCGGAGCTAATATTTCAAGCGCAAACGTTCAAATAAATCAGTATAACCAGCCGATTTTTTGAATATTATTTT
>JAKACI010000147.1 GCA_021821565.1 bacterium
TCTACAGGTTTTGTCTCATATATTTCTTCGGCAATTTTAGCGGGATTTATATCATATTGATTTAAAATAGAAGCAATATAGAAAGCATTTTTGGTAGCCGAAGCATATCTGAAAGAACCTGTATCTGTTAATATTGAAGCATAAAGGCATATTGCTATATCTTTATTTATTTTAGATAATACTTTCCGTCTTTCTTCAATTTTACAAGGCAATTCATCGCCGATTTTATATTCTATTTTATTTTCTTTTGCGCCGTAGGCTGCAAAAAGATAAAACAATACTTCTCCTGTTGAACTTGCATCCGAAATAACAAGATTAGCATGTCCAAAATTATCATTAGTAAAATGATGGTCAATATTAATTATTCTATTAATCGTCAGTAAATTTTCATATCCTTCGCCGACTCTTTGAATTTCACCGCAATCCACTACAATAAGCAAATCTATAGGTTCAGCGGGGAATTTCTGGGAAAATTCTTTTGACCAGGGTAAAAATCTTAAATTTAACGGCATTGGGTCTTTATCGTAAAGATATATCTCTTTATCAAGCGATTTTAAAAACATTCCCATAGACATAGCCGAACTTATCGCATCGCCCTCGGGGTTTTCATGAGTTGCAATAAGTATTTTTTTAGACGTCTCTATTAAATGAAATATTTCATCAACATTAGCGGAAAAACTATTAATATTGTTTAAATTATAATTATACATTTATAATTTTTGTCCTTTTATTTTAATCATTATATAAAACATATGCTATAAATTATTGTTCTTAATTATTATCGTTTATTATTTTATTATTATCATTTATTATTTTTAAAATTTTTGATGATTGTTCAATTCCAGGGTCATATTCAAAACTTAAATCAGGTATTAATCTAAGTAAAACTTTAGAAAAAACTTCCTTTTTTATAAAATTTTTTGAACTTTTAAAACCGTTCATTGCTTTTTTAACTTCTTTTTCTATATAATTAGAGTAATTAATATCTTGAACATTGTAAATATTTCCGTTTTTCATAGCGATAACGCTGAAAAAAATTTTGCAGTACCTCAGGTCTTTTGAGATTTCCGCCCTAATAACAGTAACATTCCTAAGCCTGTCGTCATTAATCTTAAATTCTAATACTAATGAAACCTCACGGGCAATCAGTTCTGCAACTCTTTTATTTCTTTCTATCATAATGTTTGTTTTATATATTCAATTTCATAAATTTCTATTACATCGTTAACTTTAATATCATTAAAATTCTCAAGAGATATGCCGCATTCAAAATTTGCCTGCACTTCTCTAACGTCATCTTTGAATCTTTTTAAGGAATCTATATGACCGCTATATATTATAATATTATCTCTTAAAAGTCTTACGCCTGCAGACCGCTTAACGACACCGGACGTTACCATACATCCTGCAACAGCGCCTATTTTTGGAACATTAAACACGCTTCTTACTTCCGCTTTTCCAATAATAATCTCTTTTTCTATCGGAGCAAGAAGACCTTCCATAGCATCTTTAATATCTTTGACTGCATCATAAATAATATTATAATACCTTATTTCTATATTTTCAGTTTCGCTTAAAGCAAGAGCTTTAGGTTCAGGGCGAACATTAAAAGCTATTACAATAGAACCCGTAGCTTTTGCAAGCATGATATCGGATTCCGTGATAGCGGAAGCGCCGCTATGAATTGTTACAACCTTAACCTTGTCTGTTGAAAGCTTATTAAAAGATTGTATGAGAGCTTCCATAGACCCGTACACATCGCTCTTAATTATTAATTTAAGCTCTTTTACGTCGCCTGCTTTTATTTTAGAATATAAATTCTCAAGAGTCATTCTGCTTGACGACTTATATTCGCTCTCTCTTCGCTTTAGCTGTCTTTCTATGCTTATTTTTTTGGCTTCTTTTTCATCTTTTAAAACTATAAAATTGTCGCCGGGCGACGGGACGCCTTCTATCCCAAATATTTCTATAGGAGTAGACGGACCGGCCTTTTCTAATTTGTTGCCTTTATAATCCATCATTGCTCTAACTTTAACAAAATATAAACCGCATACCGCACTGTCATTAATATGCAAAGTGCCGCTCTTAATCAAAATAGTCGCAACGGGACCTCTGCCTTTATCAAGCGCCGCTTCTATTACGGTTCCTCTAGCAGGTTTATCGGGATTAGCTTTTAGCTCTAATATTTCTGATTGAAGTATTATAAGTTCAAGAAGTTCTTTTAACCCCTGTCCTGTTTTTGCAGATACTAAAGAAAATAAAGTAGAACCTCCTAAATCCTCGGACACTAATCCATATTCCATTAAACTATTTTTAATTTTTTCGGGGTTAGCTCCGGGCTTATCTATTTTATTTATTGCAACTATTATAGGAACATTTGCAGCCTTGGCATGATTGATAGCTTCAACCGTTTGAGGCATAACGCCATCATCAGCCGCTACGACAAGGATTACAATATCGGTAATCCCTGCTCCTCTAGCTCTCATTTCCGTAAAAGCTTCATGCCCCGGCGTATCAAGAAAAACAACCATAGAATCATCCACCTTTACATTATATGCGCCGATATGCTGAGTAATACCTCCTGCTTCGTTGGTTGTAACATTTGTTTTTCTTATGGCATCGAGCAAAGAAGTTTTTCCATGATCAACATGACCCATAACAGTTACCACGGGAGCTCTTGAAACCAATGTTCCTTCAGGATCTATTGCTTCTTCAAGCGCTACGACCTCATCAAAGCTGACATTTTCAACGGTATATCCGTATTCTGATGTTATAAGCGAAGCTGCGTCAATATCTATAATCTGATTAATTGTAGCGATAATATCTATATCTAAGAGCTTTTTAATAACTTCGGCAGCTTTAACGCCTATCGCTTGAGAAAGTTCGTTAACCGTTATTCCGTTGCTTATCTTAATTACCTTCTTTGATTGTTTTTTTTCCGTTATCAAAGTTGAATTATATTCATTATGGTGTTTATTAAAATCTTTAAACATTTTAAATCTTTTTCTAGGTTTTCTTGGAGCTACATATTCTTTTTCTTCTATAAGGTCTATAATTTTTTCATTTTTTTTAGGTTTAACTATATTCTGTTTTTTTACGATATTTTTCTTTAATGATTTATTTTCCGATAGATCTTTCACTTCATTCAAAGGTAAAACAATCGGTTTTTCTATTTTTGAAATTACATTTGATTCTGATTTATCTTTAGTTTTATCTTGCAAATTTTCAGTACTTTCTATGCTCTCTGGTATATTGTCTTTTATCTGAGCGTTTATTAATTTGTTTGACTCATTATTATTGATAAATTTGCTCTGTTGTTCATTTGTTTTATCTATTAGATTCAAATCAGGCTGATTTAAATCGGGCACGGAAATTTCTCCTTTGTAAATATTTTCCGAAGATACCATATCTTTAGATAATGAATTTGACAAATTTTGTTCGCTTTTTTCCTTATTGCTGTCATCATTGATGGATTCAACTTTGCTTGACCTTCTTCTAATAACTCCTCTAGAAACTCTTCTTTCTTCAGTTTTTAAAGAAGCTTGCGCACTGCTTTCGTTTATTACTTTGTTATTATCTGCCATAGTTTAATTAATTTCCTTGTTTATCCGTTCTTTAAGTTCTAAATCTGATTGCAGTCTATTAAGTAAATCCTGAGCGGATTGAATAGTCTTATCCGCTTTTTTTATATCAACCGATAAGTCGTTTGCTAATTTTTCAGGATTTGCGCCTGCTATAATTTCAACGGTAGAATAACCGCTTTGATAAAGCGACCTTGCAATTATATCTCCCATGCCGGGAATATCCAAAAGCATTTTGTATCCTTCTACATCTTTTTTGGCAGCTTTAGATTCAGAAACAACATCTATTTTATAGTTCGTTAATTTAGAAGTAAGTCTCACATTCTGTCCCTGTCTTCCTATTGCAAGAGACAACTGATCGTCAGGAACAATAACGGTTATAACTTTAGTCTGATTATTAAGTAAAACTTTTGACGGCTCAGCAGGACTTAAAGCATTTGAAGTCAGTTTGGCAGGGTTATCCGAATATTCGATTATATCTATTTTTTCCCCTCTTAATTCATTAATGATGTTTTGTATTCTGAAACCTTTGATACCGACACATGCTCCAATAGGGTCTACATCTCTGCCTGTGCTGTAAACCGCTACTTTAGATCTGAAACCGGGAGCTCTTGCAACCTTCGCAATCTTTACTATTCCGTCATAAATTTCCGGAACTTCGGATTCAAAAAGTTTTATTAAAAATTCGTCTGATACCCGCGAAAGAATAAGTTTAGGTCCTCCTTTTTCCATTCTAATATCTGATAGCACGGCTCTTATTCTGTCATGAGATTTATATGCCTCGCTAAAGATTTGCTCCTGCTTCGGCAAAACTGCTTCGGTTTTCCCAAGATCTAAAGTAGCGGTTTACAGCACAGGCAGAGATGTAGACCCTATTGGAGCATGTGTCGGT
>JAKACI010000148.1 GCA_021821565.1 bacterium
ACGACTTCTTATATAATTAATTCAATTTTTAACACGGAAGGTATTTCATCAGGTTTAATAGGCACTATAGATTATAAAATAACAGACAATACTATTAAAACTTTTGACCTTAATAGCGTAAAAATTAATGATGATAAGAATAAGAATAATGACGATATTCCTTCAATCAACACGACCCCTGATTCCTATATGCTTAATGATATGCTAAATACTATGGTTTTAAATAATCTTAAATCATGTGTTATGGAGGTATCTTCTCACAGTCTTGTTCAAAAGCGTGTTTACGGAATTGATTTTGATGTCGCGGTATTTACCAATCTAACGCGAGACCATTTAGATTATCATAAAGATATGGAATCTTATTTTCAGGCAAAAAAACTTTTATTTACCGAAGTTTTATCTAAGAGCTTAAAAAATAAAAAATATGCCGTAATAAATAACGACGATGAATATGGTATGAGATTGATTAAAGAATTAAGCGAACTTGAAAGTTTAAATAATTTTAGAATAATAACTTATGGAATAACCGAAAGAGCTGACATTTTTGCAAAAGATATAAAATCGAATACTCAAGGACTTGAGTTTAAACTGTATTATAATAATTTGATAAATAAATTAAATTATAAAGAAATAAATGTCCGCGGTAGTAATAGCGCATATGATAGCGCAATAAACAATAATTCAATCAATTGCAGCTATGATAATTATAATAATAGTATAAATAATAATAATATAAAATTTGACGGCGAAAAATTTATTATAATTAAATCAAATTTAATGGGAAATTATAACGTTTATAATATTTTAGCCGCTGCAGCTTCGGCATTTTGCCTATCGGCTGATAACGAAAATATTGCTAAAGGCATCTCGGCTTTATTAAGCGTGCCCGGAAGAGTAGAAAAAATTAAAATAAACAATAATAATAAAGACAATAATAATAAGAAGAATATTAAACTGCCTTTAGTCTGCGTTGATTATGCTCATACCGACGATGCGTTAAATAGAGTGTTATCGGCATTAAGAGATATAACTTCAGATAAATTGATATGCGTATTCGGATGCGGCGGCGATAGAGATAAAGGCAAACGCCCTATGATGGGTAAGCATGCTGGAAAATTAGCAGATATTACGATTATTACTTCCGATAATCCCAGAAATGAAAATCCATTGTCAATTATAGAAGAAATAGAAAGCGGAATAAAAGAAGAAAATGTTTCTTATATATCTTGCGACGGCAGTATCAAAGATATCAATTTATTAAAAAATGAAATAATGAAGATTAAAGACATTAAAAATAGACATATATACACTATAATACCCGACAGAGAAAAGGCTATAAAAACTGCTTTATTTGCGGCATGTTCCGAAAAAGACACGGTGCTGATATCAGGCAAAGGACATGAAGATTATATGATAATAGGTGAAAATAAAACCCATTTCAGCGACAAGGAAGAAGTCTTAAAATTTTACGATACTTATAATAATACTTATAATTAATTATTGAAAAAAAATAGAGTAAAATACAATAATAGACCAGAAAATACAGGAATACGATTAGATAATAAAAAGATAGATAAAAGATACATAAAAAGAGGTTTAAAATTAATCATAAAATAATGAAATAATAATATTAAATTAATTAAAGTTAAATATAAATAAAATTAAATAATATGAAATTGGAATTTAACTTAAATTTAGACGATGTTTTAAATTCTATCGTCGGACAAGCCGTTATAATAGGGGAGCATCTTGTTTTCAACGAAGTATTTATTGACTCGAGGCAGTCTTTTTCAGAAAACTCTATTTTTTTTGCTTTAAAAGGTAAAAAGTTTAACGGTGAAGATTTTGTTAGAAAAATATTTCAAAACGGTTGCCCATGTGCAATTGTTTCCTGGGATTTTTTAGAAAAGAACGATATTTCCGAATATTCCGATAAAACATTAATAGCAGTTGAAAATACGCTTGCAGCTTATGGTTTGTTAGCAAAAAAATATTTGAGTTTATTTAATTTGCAAAATAAAATTGCTATAACAGGTTCATCGGGAAAAACAACAGTAAAAGAAATGCTATATAAAATTTTAAGCGAATATTTCGGAGAAAATTATGTATTGAAAAATAAATATAATTACAATAATCAAGTAGGTATTCCAAATACTATTTTTGAATTAAACAACGGCTATAAATTTTTAGTTCTTGAAATAGGTACAAATAAAAAAGGCGAAATAGAAAAACTTTCTAATATAATTAATCCTGATATAGGGGCAATAATCAATATAGGAAAATCACATCTGGAAGAATTTAAAAACCTTGAAGGAGTTCTGGAAGAAAAATATTCTATGGTATCCAGTATGCCTTTGGATTCATATATTATAATAAATGCAGACGACGCGCTTCTTTTGGGCAAATATAAAACAGACGATAAAATAAATTTTATTTCTTTCGGCGCAAAAAATGCCGACTTGATATATAAAAATGTTGAATTTAATGCAGACGAAAATGGCTATATGTATTTTGAAATGACTTATAAAGAAAAAACATATAAAGTAAAATTGAAATCAAACGGGTTACATTTTGCTTATGATTTTATGTGCGCTATTTTGGCGGCTAATATATGCGGAGTTGATTTGCCGTCAGGAATAAAATCAATAGAATCTTTTAAATTGCCGAAAGGCAGAATGGAGGTAATTGCGAAAAACTCTGACGGTTCAATCATAATAAATGACTCGTATAATTCAAACCCCGATTCTTTAAAGGCAGCATTTAATACAATAAGCGAGTCTTACCCTGATAAAAAAAAGATCCTTGTTCTTGGAGATATGCTTGAGCTTGGAGAAGAAGCTGAAATGGAACATTTTAAGGCTGGAAAAGAAGCAGCAAAAATTGCAGATTATGTTTTTTATACAGGCAATTTCGGTAGATTTTTAATTGACGGGTTAATTCAGAATGGATTTAATTCCGATAAAATAATTTTATTTGATGACAAAAAAAATTTTCAGGAAAAATTATCGGCTATTGATAAAAGCAACAGCGTGATTTTATTTAAAGGTTCAAGAGGAATGCAAATGGAAAATTTTATTAATTTTGATTAGTCTGGAATTGCTGTTAAAAATTTAGATATTTAGATATATGTGTCCAAAATTGCCGAAGATATAAACGCACGGCGTTTCTGTTCACGAGGCTGTAAGCCATATAAACGCATGCCGTTTATGGCGAGACGGTCATACGGTATTTATTGATGCATTGAGGTATATTTAACAATCCCTGTCGGCAATTTTGGGATATGCAATAAAAATAAAATAAATTTAAGGTAAAAATATATGATTTTTATATTAAATCAAAATTTTTTCAGATTCATAACATTCAGAGCTTCTTATGCTTTAATAGTTGCTCTTGTCTTAAGCATAGTTTTTGGGAAAACATTTATAAAAATGCTTAAGAAATTTAAGATTTCGCAGATGATTAGAGAAGATGGTCCGAAATCTCATAGAGCAGAGAAAAAAGATGTTCCCACTATGGGAGGGCTTTTAATATTTTTTTCCGTATTAATACCCGTTATTTTATTTACAAATTTATTCAATTTTTATATATATATGGCAATTATTACTCTTTTAGCATACGGTTTTATCGGATTTTTAGACGATTATCTAAAAATAAAAGGGCAAAACTCTAAAGGATTAAGAGGTAAATATAAGATTTTAATGCAAACTGTATTTGCATTAGTAATTTCAGTAATTTTATATGTTAAAGTTCCATCATTAAGCTATATTGTAATTCCATTTGTTAAAAATTACTATTTTGATTTAGGTCCTTTTTTTATTCTTTTATCAATGTTTGTTATAATAGGTTCATCCAATGCCGTTAACCTTACGGACGGACTTGACGGACTTGCGATAGGAATATTTGCTATAGCCGTCGCAGGCTATCTTTTATTTTCCTATGCAAGTTCAAATTTTAAATTTGCCGATTATTTATCCATACCGTTTATTTACAATATAGGAGAAATAGTCGTATTTTGCGCTGCTTTGCTGGGAGCTTCAATCGGTTTTTTATGGTTTAACGCGTTTCCCGCTTCCGTTTTTATGGGAGATACGGGTTCTATATCGTTAGGGGCTATTTTAGGGTATATATCTATTGTAACAAGAGAAGAAATTCTTCTTACGGTTATAGGTTTTATTTTTGTAATTGAAGCGCTAAGCGTTATTTTTCAGGTGGGTTCTTATAAGTTAAGAAAAAAAAGAATATTTAAAATGGCGCCGATACACCATCATTTTGAAATAGGAGGAGTGCCTGAACCCAAAATAATAATACGGCTCTGGATTGTGAGTTTAATTTTAACTATATTTGCTTTATCAACTTTAAAATTAAGATTTTTTTAATTATTTTTAATGACATATAAAACTTTATAAATATAAATATAAATATAAATATAAATATAAATATAAATATAAATATAAATATAAA
>JAKACI010000149.1 GCA_021821565.1 bacterium
ATTATATAAAATTTTTTCTTTTTCTTTATTTTTATCTATGTTTTTTTCTGTATCTTTATCAGTGCTTTTATCTTTATCTTTAATACTATTTGTTGCTGCATTTTTGGTGTTTATGTTATTTTCTTCTATGCTTGATTTTGAAATTTGACTATTTGCGTTAATATTATTTATATTATTAATATTATTTTTATTATTAGAATTATTTATATTATTAATACTGTCGGCGCCGATATTTCCCGATGAATATTTTCTTTCCAAATTAGACAAATTATTTATTGAATCAATTTTTTCCAATTTATCTATGCTGTCTAATTTCTCTAATATTGCTTTTATCTCCATTTTTGAAGGAGTGCCGATAAGCCTGAATATCACTAATTCCATCATAAGAAGCGGGGACGTGACGCGCTGATATCTTCCGTCGGCTTCAAGAAGAATATCTATCATATCTAAAATTTCAGCTTCCCCTTTAAGTTCAGCCAGCGGAATTAAAGAATTGACGTCTGTTTCAAGCATATCGCTTATTATACTTTTGTAATTTAATTTTAACACAAGAATATTTCTTAAAAAAAATGCAAGCTGTCTTATAAACTGCCTTATATCAGTTCCTGCTATATAAATATCGTTAATAATTTTTATAGAACTCTCATAATCTTTTTTAAAAATATATTCGGTAATTTTTTTAATGGTATCTTTTCCTGTTATTCCCAAAATAGCCCCTACATCTTCTTTAATTTCTTTGCCATAATATGATATTACTGTATCAAAAGTAGAAAGCGCGTCCCGCAAAGAACCGTCGCTTAAAGAAGCTACAGTCATAAGATTTTCATCGGAAATTTCAATCTTCTCTTCGCCTGCAATTTCTTTTAATTTTAAATATACGACGGATGGAGCGATTCTTTTAAAAGTAAATCTCTGACATCTTGACAATATTGTTTCAGGAACTTTATAAATTTCTGTAGTGGCAAAAATAAATTTAACATGTTCGGGGGGTTCTTCAAGGGTTTTTAAAAGAGCGTTAAAAGCGCTCTTTGAGAGCATATGCACTTCATCTATTATATAAATTTTATATTTTAAGCTTTGCGGGGAATACATTATATTCTCTTTAAGCTCTCTTATATCGTCTACACCTGTGTTAGATGCGCCGTCTATTTCTATAACGTCAACCGAATTGCCGCTCAACATTTCAACGCATGCATAGCAAACTCCGCAGGGATTGGAATCAGGACCTTTTTCGCAGTTGATAGACCTCGCAAGTATTCTTGCTATGGAAGTTTTGCCTACACCTCGAGTTCCGGAAAAAATATAGGCGTGAGCTATCCTATCGGAATCAACCGCATTTTTAAGCGTTTTAACAATATCATCCTGTCCTATTACTTCGTCAAAAGTTTTTGGTCTGTATTTTCTGGCTAATACTTGATACATTACGACTCAAATTTAATTTAAATTAATATTTGTAATAAATAATTAAATAATATTGATATTATCAAATAATTATAGCATAAATATAATAATTAATTTGAAAATTATGAACTATACATATTATCTTTATTATTATATCCCAAAATTGCCGATAGAAAATTTATTTTCTGGATGAGCCGTCTAAATGCCGACGGTTTTAAAGCATACCCGCTTACGCAGGAATGACTTTGCGAAGATTTATCGTTTCACCCGTTGGGTATCATTCCTGCGCAGGCAGGAATTCAGTCTTTTTAAAACATTAAAGCACTTTTAATAATCTCTATCGGCAATTTTGGGTATATATATAATAATAGATATATGCTAAAATGAAATAATATGTAAATAAAAATTATTTGGAACGTCTGCTTAGCTGTTTAGCGAAAATATCAGACCCCGTCAATAAAATAAAAATAATATGTAACATGATAGAAGAAAACATTCTTAAAATAAATAATACCATCAAACAATCAGCCGCTAAAAGCGGCAGAAATCCTGAAGATATTACTTTACTTGCAGCCTCAAAAACCAGAACCCCCGATGAAATCATCAAAGCTTATGATTGCGGTATAAATGTTTTCGGAGAAAATTATGTTCAAGAATTTTTAGGTAAATATGATCATTTCAAAAATTTAAATAAAAATTCCGATTATTTCAAAAATTTAAAATGGCATTTAATAGGAAAATTACAAAAAAATAAAGTTAAATACATTACAAAAAAGGTTAATCTGATTCATTCCGTCGATAATTTTGAACTTGCAAAATTAATTGATAAATTTTGGAGCGGCAATAAAAATCATCTTACCTTTAATGAAAAAAACATAATAAATGATGATGATAATGCTGATGACGGCGATGCAAATAATAAAAATAATGATATAAACAATATAGAAAATAACATGCAAAATACGGCTCAGATATTGATTGAAATCAATATTGCCGAAGAATCCGCCAAATCAGGAATTGATATAGAAAATGCAAAAAAATTAATAAGTGATATAAATTATTTAAAAAATATCACGCTTAGGGGATTTATGACAATGCCCCCTTATTCTGCTAATCCGGAAGATAATAGAATGTATTTTAGAGCCTTAAAAGATTTTTTAGACTATACCAATAAAAATAATTTGTATAAAACAAAATTAACAGAACTTTCTATGGGAACTTCCGGCGATTTCTCCGCCGCAATTGAAGAAGGCGCCACGATAATAAGATTGGGTACAGTTATTTTCGGGGAAAGAATTTACACCTATAAATAATTATAATAAAATTTTTACGCATGACTTAAACATTTATTAAATATTAAAGAAAAAATCTATATTGCTTATTACTATAATTAATCTGCTCTTCGGTTAGGGTGTCTATTTTCACTTCCATCTACTTTAGTTTTAAGAAAGCGATTCTATAATGAACCCATAAATTAAGACAGCTTTTTAAAAATTGAACTTCCGCAATTACAATAATTGTAAAAATCTGTTAAAATTTATTATCGGCTAATAATAAAAAGATTAAAAAATTAGCAAATTAAAGGGGACAGATTTATTTATTCTCTCACTGCCGACTGCATTCCTTATAGTACAAAATCTAAGTAGTTTCCATTGTTGACAACCGATAACGGCGCATTCGGGTATGTTTTATTCCATAAAGTGCGCGTTTTATTATTATGTTTATCTTTGGTCCATTTTAATTCGTAAGCAGACAAAATTCCTTCGTTTTCCTCCACTAAATCAACTTCTTTACCGTCGTATGTTCTCCAGAAATAAAAATTAACGGGCATAACCCTCTCATACGCCAGCTTTTTTATTCTTTCCATAAATATAAAATTCTCCCAGAGAATACCGACATCATCCCTGTTTTCTAATGAATTAAACTGGGAAACGACGGCATTTCTTATACCGTTGTCTATAAAGTAGTATTTTGCCTTGGCTGTTATTTCATTTCTTAAATTCCTGCTAAAACCGCCTAATTTTTTTATAACAAAAGTTTTTTCTAAAACATCCAGATATTTTGCAACGGTTTTAACGTCTATTCTTAACTTCACGGCAAGCTCGTTGAACGATATGAGGCTTCCTACCTGAAATGCCAAAAGTTTTAAAAGGTCAATTAAAGTTTTAGACGACTTTAAATTGTCAAATGCCAATACATCCTTCAGTAGATAAGAGTTAACTAATTCCTCAAGCACTTCTATTTTTTCTTTTTTGTTTACCGCAGTTATAACATCGGGATAAGACCCGAATATCAAAAAATCTTCCAGTCTTTCTTTGAGTTCAAACCTGTTATATAAAGCGAGCAGTTCCTTTTGTGCAAGCGGATAAAGCAATATGGTCGTTTTTCTGCCTGTCAGAGGTTCCCCCGTCATAGAAGATAAGTCGAATGACGATGAGCCTGTAGCTATTATATAAATACCTTTAATATTATCGGCTAATATTTTGAGTCCCATTCCTATAGATGGAACCTGTTGAGCTTCATCGATTGCATAAAGTTCATAGCCTTCAGTGTACTCAAGTATCTGTTTAAAATCTTGGGAGCCCAATATTTGCCGCACCCTTATATTTTCGCCGGAATCTAGTTTGTATTTTAACGCAGTATCTTTTAAAAAATTATCAAGAAGCGTGGTTTTCCCCACCCTTCGCGGTCCGTAAATTATTAAAACTTTATTGGGTTTTATCAGTTCGTTAAGATTATATGCTCTTTTAATCATCATATCTTTATTATACAACAGGCATCATATAAAATCCATAAATTAATTAAAATTTATGGATTATCAATCCGTAAATTAGGAATAATAAATCATATCCGATATAAACAGGTATATAAACAGGGACAGCGACCGTTTTCTCTTAATAAAGGGGCAGATTTATTTGTTTTTAACCCAACTTCACCACTAAAGTCCAAAAACCCTTGATATTCCTATATCTCATTTTTTCTATGGGGACTACACGATATTTTGCAATAAAAATTTGAAATAAAATTGCAGGAGATGATAATGCCA
>JAKACI010000150.1 GCA_021821565.1 bacterium
TAATAAATAATTTGTTTCTTCTTATTTCAACGAAAAAAAGCAATTTAGTTTTACGCCAAAAACCCACTATGAAATTGGAGAGGAAAAGAAGTTTATTGATTTTAACCGCGGTGCAAAAATATCGGGAACAAGATTTTATATATTAAGAAATTCGTTTGCTAAACTTCAAAGAGCCGTGATTAATTTTATGCTTGATACTCATGTCTATGAGCATGGATATGAAGAAATATACCCCCCGTTTATGGTTAATAAAGAATGTTTAATAGGCACGGGACAGCTCCCTAAGTTTGCAGATAATTTATATATGGACAGCGATTCCGATATGTGGTTTGTTCCGACCGCGGAGGTTCCGATTACAAATATGTACCGCAATGAGATATTAAACGGCAGCGCATTGCCTATACGCCACGTTGCTTATACGGCATGTTTCAGAAAAGAAAAAATGTCTGCGGGGAAAGATTCGCGCGGCATTAAAAGAGGACATCAATTTGATAAAGTTGAACTTGTAAAAATTGTAAAGCCTGAAAACGCAAAAGAAGAGCTTCTTAAGCTTATTGCGGACGCACAGGATATTTTAAACAGATTAGACTTGCCTCATAGACTTGTTAAAATATGCACAGGCGATTTAAGTTTTTCCGCAGCCGAAAAATACGATATTGAAGTTTACGCCCCCGGAATAAACGAATGGTTAGAAGTAAGTTCCTGCTCTAATTTTAACACTTTTCAGGCAAGACGCGCAAATATAAAATTTAAACGCGAAAACGATTCCAAACCCGAATTTGTAGCTACATTAAACGGTTCAGGATTAGCGCTTCCAAGGGTTATGATAGCAATAATAGAAAATTATCAGACGATAGACGGAAACCTAAAAATTCCTGAAGCGCTAAAACAATACTTCGGTTCTGAAGAATTTATTTAATTACCCCCTTCTTTACTTGAAAAGATGCTTTAACTTAATAAAAAGAAATTTCTTCAAAAGAAAATTCAAAGGTCATTTTGCTTTATCATACCTGAAAAATTAATTAATTCTTTTATTTAAATTAAAATATAATATAATAATTTATATTTATAAAAATATAATTGAACATACAGTAAAATTAAGATTATTATAAAATTATTTAATTATTAAATATGGAACGTTATAAAAATTTTTTAAGTGCTATTATTGTAATATTATTTGCAATTTATTGTCTTTTATCTTTACTTTCCTATAATATCTATCAAATATCTTCAAACTCTTATTCTATAGCCGCAAAACATAGTATAAATTTAGGCGGAAAATTAGGTTCTTATCTGTCTATATGGATGCTTCAATTCTTCGGATACGGCTACTTTTTACTGATATTAATTTGCTTAACTTTAGGAATTATTTTATTAGTAACAAAAAAGGACTATAAATTTTATGCAGGATTAATATTATTTTATATTAATTCGCTAATTTTTTTAAATTTAATAATTTATGATTCCTCGTATCACAGATTTAGTATATCCGGAGGCGGATTAATCGGTGAAGAATTATCGGGTTTTGGAAAGAGATGGCTTGGAGAAATAGGCTTAGCGCTCATTATTTTGCTTGTATATACGATAGTTTTTTTATTACTGTTTGATAATTACGATTTAAAAAAAGTATCGGAAATATTTAAAGATTTAAAGAATAAATTAAAAACAAAAATTAACGGCATATTAAAAATTAAAACCGATAACAATGAAAAAGAGTTTATAAATAATAATCATACTGCAATTAAAAAGTCATTTGTCAATAATTTGAAAGAAAAATATCTTACTATAATAAATATTATCAAATTAAAATTAAAATTAAAAATTAATACAAATATAAAAAACAATAAAAAAGATTATAATGGTTTAAAATCATGCGATAAATTTAACTTAAATACTAAAAACGGCAACATAAATAACGAATATAATGACGAAGAATATCAATACGAGAGCAGGTTGAATAAATCAAATGAATTAAATGAACAAAAATATGATCCTATTAAAATGTTTAACGGCGATATTGATAACAAAAAACAATCAGAAACGGTATCGGTGCAATTAAAATCACCGGATACGGCAAATAATGCAAAAAATGAAAAATCAGGCAATGATTTTAATTTTAATAAGATTAATTATATAAATAGTACAAATGATGTAAACAATATTGAAGATAAAAATGGTATAACAAAATCCCAAGATAATCCCTATAATGATTTTAATAAGAATAAAGATTTAAATAATAAAAACGACATATTAAAATCTAAAGATGATCGCGGGTTAAATTTTCAAATAATAAATAAAGAAAATGAAATTCCGCCGCCGTCAATTTTGCCTATTAAAGTATTGGACAGTAAACAAAAAATAGATAAAATTGAATTAACTCAAAATGCAAAAATAATAGAAAAGAAATTATCCGATCTGGGCATTAAAGGGCGCATCGCAGGAATTGAACCCGGTCCTATTATTACAATGTATGAATTTGAACCTGAAAGCGGGGTTAAAGTAGGTAAAATTCAAACGGTTTCAGAAGATTTGACAATGGCTTTAAAATCAAAATCCGTAAGGATAACCGGAGTTATTCAGGGCAAATCAGCCGTGGGCATTGAAGTACCCAACAGAAAAAGGGAAACGGTTTATTTTTCTGAATTAATTAATTCTGCCGAATTTAAAAATTCTAAATCATTGTTGACTATTGTGCTCGGCAAAGGACCTAAAGGAAACAATGCAGTTTTTGATCTGGCGAAGTGTCCTCATCTGCTTGTCGCAGGCTCAACCGGTTCGGGCAAAAGCGTTTTTTTAAATACGCTCATTACAAGTATTTTATTTAAAGCAACTTACGAAGAAGTTAATTTTTTAATGATTGATCCAAAAAGATTAGAATTGACATTCTATGAAGGATTGCCTCATCTTGCCACCGACGTTGTGTGCGATCCGAAAAAAGCTGCTGCGGCATTAAGCTGGGCGGTAAGGGAAATGGAAGAAAGGTATAAAAATATGCAGGAAGCTAAAGTCAGAAATATTGAGCAGTACAATTTATATTTAAAGCAAAATCATAAACCAGTATTACCTTTTTTAGTGATTATCATAGATGAATTAAGCGATCTTATGCTTGTCAGTCCCAAAGACGTAGAGACTTCAATTATGAGATTATCTCAGATGGCAAGAGCCTGCGGGATACACCTTGTTATAGCGACTCAAAGACCGTCGGTCAATGTTATAACGGGAGTAATCAAGGCAAATATGCCTTCGAGAATAGCATTTTTAGTGTCTTCAAAAGTAGATTCAAGAACTATTTTGGATTCAAACGGAGCAGAAGAATTGCTCGGCAGCGGAGATATGCTGTTTATGCCTCCGGGGCAGGGAAAATTATTAAGAATACACGGCGCATATGTAAGCGAAAAAGAAATAAAAAATGTGATTGATTCTATTATAGAAAAACATTTGCCTTCTCAAAAAAAAGAATCTTTAATAAATGAGTTTGAAAAATCTAATAATTTTGATAGAATTACAGAAAACAGCCAGGATGAAGATTTATATCATGAGTTATTAGATTTAATAAATGATAGCGAGATGGAATATGTTTCTATATCTTTTGTTCAAAGAAGATTTAGAATCGGTTTTAACAGAGCTGCGAGACTTATTGAAAGATTGCAGGGCGAAGGAATTCTAAATAATAAGGGGAGAGTAAATAAGTGAAAAAATTATCAATTTATTTTAATTTATATCTAATAGTTTTATTTGTTTTTATTATTTTACTCGCGGCAAACACTAAAAAAACTTATGCATCAGGAAATAATGCGATTATAAAAAAAATAGAATTAAAATATTCAAGTATAAATTCTATTGCCGCAAATTTTATACAAAAAGAATTTTTAAGCGGATTTTCTCAATCTATCACTTCAAAGGGTTCCTTTTTTTATAAAAGACCCGACAAATTAGCCTGGATATATACATTGCCTTATAAACAAAAAGAGGTATATATAAATAAAAGGCTGTATATAATTAACGGCAAACTGAAGCAGGTGCTTGTTTATAATATGAACAACAATGCATCTGGAGGTTTTCCGCCCAATGTGATTTCATTATTAGGGAAAATAAGAAAATATTTTAAAATAATTAATATAAAACAAAATTATAAAACAAATTCAGTTCAAATAGAAATGAAACCGCTAAAATTTCAACTTACCAAACTGATTTATATAAATTTTGAAAAAAGCGGCTATAATATAAATTCTATTTTAATTGTTACGTCGCAGGGCAGAATGGAAATTTATTATTCAAATGAAAAATTTAACGGAAGTATAAAAAACAGTATATTTAGTAATAAATTTCCTTCATCTTATAAAATAATTAATGAAAAGGAGTAAATTATGCCTTCTTTAGATATAGTTTCAAAAGCGGATCTTCAAGAAGTTGACAATGCTATA
>JAKACI010000151.1 GCA_021821565.1 bacterium
AAAAATTGAAGCTGTCTTTTTTTTTCGTTAATTTTAGTAATATTTTTTTAATAAATAAATCTTTTTTCATATACTTTCTATTCTTTTTATTATTTTTATTTTAAAGATGAATATAAAATTTTTAATCTTTTTTTGGCTCTAATGCTTTCATCAACTGATTATCAAAGGTAAATACATCCGTTTCTTTATTGTCGGCTTTGGCATATAAAACACAATCAACTATATCTAAACGCTCATTTGTAAAAATATTTAGCGCATTAATTAATTCGTTTCTATCTTCGTTAGTAATGCCTTTATATAGCAAAACATCAATAAGACTTTTTGAGGCTTCGTCTTTTGGAACTTTATAAATTTTGATTAATACATAAATGCATTCGGCAATAACGCTTTCAATAATTTTAGCTTTAAAAATTCCATTTTTAACTTTATCAAAAAAATCTTTAGCTTTTATTGCCATTTCTTGATTATCTGACACAAGATATCTAATTATTACATTGGTATCAGGAAGGTATATCTTTGAAGTTTTCACTTATAGCTTCCTCCCATGCATTTTCTTTCAACTTATTAAACGGAATCTCTGAATTCACATTTTTGCCGTATTTCTTAAGGGAACCGCAGGCATCTTTAACAGGTTTTATTAAAATTGTATCGTTGAATGATTCAAAATAAATAATGTTAGTTTTAAGTTTGTCTCTAATTTCCTTTGGTATAGTTACCTGACCTTTCTTTGTTATTTTTGCCGAAACCATCTTCATAAATTTCCTCCTGCAATATTTTTCATTACTATTTTGAAATGCATTACATAGTAATAATACACTACTTTTAATAAAAAGGCAACTTTATTTAACTACCTAAAATATAATTTAAATAAAAAGGCAACTTTATTTAGCTACCTAAAATCTAATTTAAATAAAAAGGCAACTTTATTTAACCCGCACACAAGCTGCCGATATAAATTATTAAAAGTATTTCAATGTCATATTATTATTAGGTTAATATATTTATGTCTTATTTACCCGATATAAAAGATAAATAAATCTGTCCCTTTTTATTTTTTTATTGTCTTTTTTATTATTTATTTAATTTTACTTATTTATAAAATTTTCTTGCCATTTTCTAATATTTCCAAAGCAAATAGATGTCAAAAAATTCAAAAGGATTAAATATCTATTTTTATATTGATATTGATAAATTTATTTTAATATCGTATAATAATGCCATTAATAGTACTATTAAACAGGAGATTAAAATTATGATTATAAGCGCTAACGATATAAAAACAAAAGGTCTGTCAAACATTGAAAAAATAATAGAAGATGGGGATGAGGTTTTTATATCTAAAAGAGGAAAAACAAAATTTGTATTGCTTTCATTAAAAGAATATGAAAGATTAAAAGAAGCGGATATTTTTAAGGCTATAATTGATGCGGAAACCGATTATAAAAACGGAAAATTTATAATCGAAAGTTCTGAAGAACATTTTAAAAAGCTCGGCATCTGATGTTTAAATTAATTTTCACGGAAAGTTATTTTAAAAAAGAAAAAGCTTTTTTAAAAAAGCATAATGAATCACATAATGAATTAACAGATAAATATAAAAATATTTTAAAATTATTAGAACTTAATCCGAACCATCCATCCTTGAAACTTCACAAATTACAGGAGAAATTTCAAGATAAATACGCTGTATCTCTAACATATTCTTACCGAATACTTTTATCTTTTACTGTAGTTGAAAATGAAATATTACTAATAGATATCGGAAGCCATGTAGAGATGTTTATTAAAATTCAAGGGGAAAGAATTTAAAAGGAAATATATCGGGGGAAATGCATCCGATTTATTTTATCAAAGACTTCGCAAAAAAACTCACGCCTCCCCCCAACCCTACGTTAATTGTTTTATGCGGAAAATTAATCTAAATTAATCTACTACTTTTTTCACATATATATAATATTGAAATAATAATTGCTATATCTATTTAGAAATGAGAAAAAATTTAAATTATAAAAGTTTATTTTTTTGGATGGGCTAAATATTCCCACCAATCCCACCCTTACAATTATATTTAAATATATATATTTAAATATAATACATATATTATACAAGGGAATAAAATAATCTGTCCCTATTATTTATGCATACATTAATTTATATCCTTTGAATAAATAAATCGGATACTTTAATCAGTAAATCAGATACATTAGATACCTTTTTATTTATTTTAGGCGGTATTAAGCATATCTTCTTTTATCTTTGTTTTATAAAGGTCGTATTTTACCTGTAAATTCATCCAGAATTCAGGTGTGGTCTTAAAATAAGCGGCAAGTTTTAAAGCCGTTAACGGACTTATATTTCTTTTCTCGTTTATAAGTTCGTTAATAGTTCTGAAGTTAACACCTAAATCTTTAGCAAGAACCGACTGTGTTAAATTTAAAGGTTTTACGAATTCCTCTCTTAAAATCTCACCCGGATGGGTGATTTCTCTTTTTATTTCAAAAACATTCATTTTATCAATCACCTTAATTATGATAATCCGTTATATAAACATCATAAGCATTTCTATTTCTAAATTTAAAGACCATTCTATACCGGTCATTAATCCTTATACTGTAAAATCCTTTTAAATCCCCTTTTAACGCTTCGAGCCTGTTAGCCGGAGAAGCCTTTAAGGTGATTTCTCTTTTTATTTCAAAAACATTCATTTTATCAATCACCTTAATTATGATAATCCGTTATATAAACATCATAAGCATTTCTATTTCTAAATTTAAAGACCATTCTATACCGGTCATTAATCCTTATACTGTAAAATCCTTTTAAATCCCCTTTTAACGCTTCGAGCCTGTTAGCCGGAGAAGCCTTTAAATCGTCAATCTTTTCGGCGGCATCCAGCATATCTAACTTGCTAATTGGGCTTTTTGTATATTCGCCGGAATTCTTTTGCTAAAACCCGTTGTATGTTGTATAAAGTTCCTTTGTTTCCGAATTTAAAAAATTTATAACCATTCAATTTAATTCATCATTATATTCATATTTATTATACCTCTTAATGTAATAAAAACAAATAAAAAAATAAAATGGTTGATTATATTTTATTGTTAGATTATTATATATGAACTTGCTATAATCAAGTTGAGATAACGGGATTTTATGAGAAAATGCGGCAATTGCAGGCGATATATTTTCCCGCGTTTTAAAAAGAATGTCTTTTTTTAGGAAAAACATGAAGAAAATAAATAAAAAATAAATCAGATACCTCTTCTTCAATTGTAGTGGCAATAATAAGAAATTAAAAAAAGGGATGCGCCATTTTCAAGGGTTTTATTGGTATGAGGTGTCAAAGTCAGGGGAGTGGGTGAATAAATAAATCGGATAGGTTAAACGGTATATATGCATTGGATAAACAGGCAAATGCTGGCGGGAGTAGGAGAATAAATAAATCGGATACTTTTAAAATATTTTTAAAATATAGGAATCTTTATGCCGGTTTTTAATATTTCTAAAGCAGGCGGGTACGTTTCATTGAAATCTCTTTGAAGAAATGAATGAGGTTCTATATCAAGACTAACACTCCTCCTCATCCTCGTAAGAAATATGTCAAAATCATAACTGTCTAAATTTTTGACAAATTTATCCATCACGACGGCTACGTCGATATCACTCCAATCGTTAGCAGTCCCTTTAGCATAAGACCCGTAGATATAAACCTCTGCGGGATTAATTTTATTCTTTTTTAATATATCGATATATCTAAGGATTAAATTAAAAACTGCTTCTATGTCTAATCCTTTTCCGCTATCATCTTTTTTAACCATTTTCTTAAGTTATTAATTGATTTTATATTTTCTTCGGTAAATTTTTTTGTACATTTTTCATAAAAAGTTTTCTTATAATCATCGTATCTGACGGCAATATTAAATTTAGTAATATCCTACAATTCGTTTGCATGTTTTTCAGTTAATTCCAAACCTGCATTATTCGCAAGTTTCTCGAGGTCATGTATCCTTGGAATATTTATTCCGATGTTTTTTACATAATGAGCTTTTAATAGTTTTTCAATTACAAGATGACCGACAAATAATGCATAACAATATTCTTTAATGTTATACATATTTAACATACTTTCATAATCTTTATCCGAAGATTCAATCCAAAATTTTATTATTTCATCTTTTGTCATTATGTAATTTTTAAAACATTAACCTAACCAATGTAAGAATTTAAAATTATAATCATAATCATAATTTTATCATATCTAAAAAATAATTCAAATTTACATAATTGCGCACTCGCAATGTAATATGAAATTAATACAATTTAGGCTCTTAACCCAACTTCACCATAATTATCAGCAACATATTGATATTACTATATTTATGGGGGCAATAAAAATGTCTATGGGGACTACAAAATAAAA
>JAKACI010000152.1 GCA_021821565.1 bacterium
GCGGTAAAGGAAATAATGGAGGAGACGGTCTTGTATTCTCAAGATATTTATTTAATGCAGGTTATAACGTAAAAACGGTTATAACTAACAATGCCGATAACTATACTGATGTTGCTAAATTAAATCTTAAAATATTAATTAAATTAAATGCTGAAATTATTTCTGTGATAAAAGAAAGCGATATTAGTATTTTATCAAGTTTATTAGATAAAACCGATATTCTTGCAGATGCAGTTTTCGGTATCGGTATTAACAAAGAAATTACAGGTTTTTATAAAAGTGTTATTGAAACTATTGAAAGCAAAAACAATTATGACGTGTTATGCATAGATAACCCCAGTGGTTTTAACACCGATAACGGTTTCTATATGGGAGCGGGCATAAAGAATAACATTAAAAAAATATTTACATTCGGCGGATTAAAAGTCGGATTCTATTTAAATGAAGGAGAAAAGTTAAATTTACATGATAAAACAATATTAATAGATATAAACCATCCTCGGTATTTATTAGAAAAATATTATTCAAATATTGAAACTTTGGATGAAAAAAAAATAGCCGCTTATTTGCCGGAAAGGTTATCTTTTAACACAAAATTTGATTACGGCCATGTATTAATTATAGCAGGAAGTCCAGGAAAAACCGGGGCAGCCTATATGTCGTCTTTATCCGCATTTAAGGCAGGCGCAGGGCTTGTCACTTTGGCAGCGCCTTATGAATTAAATAATATTTTAGAAATTAAAACATCCGAAGTAATGACTTATCCTGTAATTAACGACGGTTCAGGCTATTTTAATATTAACGGAGTTGATGATATCGCCGAAAATTTGTTAAAAAATATAACCGCAGTTGTAATAGGTCCTGGAATCGGATTAAAAAAGCAGACAGCCGATTTTTTATATAATATTCTTGAAGTCATTAAAGTTCCTATTGTTATAGATGCCGACGGATTAAATTTAATTTCGGAAGATATGAATTTTTTTAAAAAATTAACCGCAAAAAATAAAAATATTATATTGACGCCTCATTATAAAGAAATGGAAAGGCTTACTAAAATAGACAGAAAAATAATAGAAAAAGACCCTGTAAAAATAGGCAGCGAGTTTGTTAAAGAATACGGCGTTTATTTGCTGCTTAAAGATTCCAGCATGTTTGTTTTTGACAACAACGCTAAAGATAAAGCAATTCAATATAAACATAGCTCATTGCTTGCAAGCGGCGGAAGCGGCGATGTTTTAAGCGGTTTAACAGGTTCATTTGCTGCTCAGGGTTTAGATTTATTTAAATCAATGTGTTTATCTTCTTATTTGTTAGTTTATTCCGCAAATAATCTTAGTTGCAAATTTGGCGAATCAGGGGCAGGGGCTGTTGAAATAGCTTTAAATATACCGAATTCTGTTAAATTATTAAAATATAATAATAATATAAAATAATAAAATTAATTTAAATAATTATATATTTCCAAAAATTGACGGCGGAAAATTTTTTTATATGAAAGAATTAAAGATTATAACATATATATTTAATATATAAACGAATAAGCAAATAATTTTAGGAGTGAAATTTATGATAAAAGCAAAAGATATAATGAGCACAGATTTGATAACCGTAAATAAAGATACTGATATCGGCATTTTATCTAAAATATTTATAGATAAAAAAATTAATTCCTTACCTGTAGTTGACCATGAAGGCAAACTAATAGGCATAGTATCGGAGACAGATCTGGTCTATCAGGATGCAAGTCTTCATATACCTACCGTTTTTACTATATTTGACAGTATTTTTTATCTTCAAAGTTCAAAACATTTTAAAGATGATTTGAAAAAAATAACGTCTTCTAAAGTAAAAGATATTATGACCGATAAAGTTATTTCAATTAAAGAAGATGATTCAATATATGATATTGCCACTATAATTACAGAAAAAAAATTTTATTCTATTCCGGTAGTTGACGATAATAATAAATTAAAAGGGATAGTTTCAAGATTTGATATAATAAAATCTATGACGGATGAAAATAAAAAGTGAATTTACCGTTTAAATATTTATCAAAGTTTCCTTCCGCAACGGAACAAATATCAAAAGAATTTGCAAGCATCATTTTTCAGGGAGATTTTATTCTTTTGAAAGGAAGATTGGGTGCAGGAAAAACAAAATTTGTTTCAGGATTTGTTAAAAATTTTTGTAATAACGCGGATAATAATATTGTAACAAGTCCGACTTTCAGCTTAATGAATAGATATTTTTGCAATGAAAGTATAGTAATAGATCATTTTGATTTTTATAGATTAAAAAATTTATACGATCTTGAAAATTCAGGTTTTTTTGATTCTTTGAACTCAGATTCTATTACAATAGCTGAATGGGGGGACAAAATTGATTTTGATTATAAAAATATTTTTAAAAATTATTATTTTGAAGTTAATATAATCGTGAATGAAGATGACAGTGAAGTTATAGATAATAAAAATACAGACAACGCAGATATAAACATAGATATACCCTTAAATAATAATAACACAGTTAATTTGCAGGATAATTTGCTTGAAAATTCATTCAAAAATTTATATAGACAAATAATTATTAATAAAAAATATTTATAATTATAAAAAGATTAATCTAAAAAACTGTAATTATAAATAAGTTTTAAATAAATTGATAAGTTTTAAATATAATTAATATATATATAAATAGACCATTAAATCACAGTCAGAAATTTTATTTTTTGAATTCCAGCTTTTGCGGGAATGACTTTGTATGCATTTAATTTTTAACCTATATAGTGTCATTTCAGCATAGACGAGGATCCAGTATTACTGTATGTTGTAACAGTCTTAATGATTCTTAACATTGATTTAAGGTAGATAATAAAGGGAAGCTATTATTATGGAAAATTTTGATATCTGCGTAATAGGCGGAGGTCCCGCAGGTTATGTTGCGGCATTAAAATCAGCGCTTAACGGTATGAAAATTGCTATAATTGAAAAAGATAAATTAGGCGGAACTTGCTTAAATAGAGGATGTATACCCACTAAAGTATTATACTCAAAAGCTAAATTTTTAAATAGTTTAAAATCTGGAGTAAGCGGTTTTCACATTGATAAATATAATTATAACTATGAAGATATAATAAGCTATAAAGATGAAGTTGTTTCGACATTGGTAAGCGGCGTAAGTAAATTGCTGAAAGCAAGGAATGTTAGTATTTTTAACGGCACAGCTTGTATTATATCTGCTCCCGACAAAAAAAATAATATTTCCGGAGTTATTAAAATAGTTGCTAAAATTCAAGAAAATAACAACAATAATAATAACAACAATAATAATATTAACGATAAAAATAGTGAATTAGAAATATCGGCTTCCAATATTATAGTTGCGACGGGTTCCTCCCCTGCTATGATTCCTGTATTTCATATAGACCATAACAATATTATTACTTCCGACGAAATATTAAATATAAAATCAGTACCGAAAAATATTGCCATTATCGGAGCAGGGGTTATCGGATGCGAATTTGCAAATATTTTTAACGAATTTGGTTCTAAAGTTACGATGCTTGAACTTTTACCGGCTATATTAAGCACGGAAGATAAAGAAATTTCTAAATTTACAAATAAAATACTGGTATCAAAAGATATTGAAATAAAGACTTCTATTGAAGTTGATAATATATCGGCTGATGGTAAAGGCGCAATTGTTTCGCTAAAAACAGGGGAAAAGATTAATGCGGAAAAAGTATTAGTGTCTATCGGCAGAACTCTTAACACTAATAATTTAGGTTTAAAGGAAATTGGAGTAGAATTGGATTTTAAAGGAAAAATAAAAACAGATGTTCATAATGAGACAAATATTGCTGGAATATATGCCTGCGGCGATATAATAGACGGTCCTATGCTTGCTCACAAAGCATCTTATGACGGCATTATCGCTTCTGAAAATATTGCAGGCAGAAAAATAGAGAAACAATATTCTATTTTGCCCTGGTCTATTTATGTTAATCCGCCTATCGGAACCGTCGGACTGAAAGAAGGCGATAAAGAATTAGAAAATATAAAATATAGAGTCGGACGTTTTTCTTACGGGGCTAACGGTATGGCTCTTGCTATGGAAGAAAAAGAAGGATTCTTAAAAGTTTTAACGGAAGAAAAAACAGGTAAAATTATCGGAGCAACGGGCATCGGTGCAGATATGCCCGAATTAATAGCCGAAATTACTGCTATTATGCACTTTAACGGAACAATAAAAGATGCCGAGTTTACTATCCATTCTCATCCCACATTATCTGAGATCGTTCCGGAAGCTGTTCTGGACTCAATAGGGGAGGCTATCCATAAATATAATCCGAGAATGGTGAAAAAATAATAATATAAAAAATTAAAATAA
>JAKACI010000153.1 GCA_021821565.1 bacterium
GAAGAAACCGACCAGATTACGTAAATTTTAATACATTTATTTATAATATGTTTTTATTTATGAGCTCTCAGGCAGGCATTCTTTCTCCTTTTATTTTTATTATTTTAATATTTTCTATGTTTTACGGATTATATAAGGGAATAAAAAGTAGAAATGATGTATATTTAGCTCTTTCTATTTCTGCAACTGTACCGTTTGTATATTTTATATACCAATGCACAAAAACGGAAGTGCAGCCTAACTGGCCTGTTTTTTTGTATTTTCCGGCATATATTCTGGCAAGCCTGCTATTTTTTCAATATTATAATAATAAAAACAATAAGCTAAAAAAAAGCATTTCAAAAAAACTTGCCGCCTATGCATTGTCTGTTTCTATCATAGTAGGACTTTTATTTTCAGTACTGATTTTTATTGAACCGTCTCATCCGATAATAAACTTTAAATTAGATAAAAGCCCGATAAGGGATGTTCTAGGGTGGAAAAAATTAGGTTATGAAGTTGACAAAATTATTGCGGCGAACAAAAAAGATAAATTTTTAATTTCTGCAAGAAGATTTCAAATCGCAAGCGAACTTGCCTATTATGTAAAAGGAAAGCCGCAAACATATTCTTTTAATTACTTTAAAAGAAATAACGAATATTCTTTGTGGAATAATTTTAAGACAAAAAAAGGGCAAAATTTTCTCTATGTTATAGATTCAAAATTCGGTAAAAAAATAGAGAAAAAATTATCACAAAATTTCAAAAAATATAAACTGCTGAAAAAAATAACAATACGCCATAGCGGACATAAGATCAGAACAATAAAAATATACGGTTTATATGATTTCCTATATAAAAATAAATATTTATTTAAAAAATTTGCCTCAAAACAATTTTAAAAACTAAAATTATTTTATTTTATCTAATCACATATACATATAGCGTGAAATATATTTTTTGATATACTTTCCTGACCCAAAATTGCCGATAGAAAATTATTTTTTATGCTTTTTTTATTCTAATTTTCTAATTCAGATAAAACTTTTTCAAAAGCTTTCACATGAGTATTCTCAGCTGCACCCACCATTTCAAACCATTTGGCAATTTCTTCCAACCCTTCTTCCCGCGCTTCTTTTGCCATACGCGGATACATTTCGTTCGCTTCGTATTTTTCTCCTTCCACAGCTTTTTTTAAATTTTCTGCCGTAGCTTTTACGCCTTTCATGTGATTAAAATGACCTAGTGCATGGGCCGTTTCGCCTTCGGCAACAGACCTGAAAAGTTCTGCAACTTCGGTATAGCCTTCTGCATCCGCCTGTCTTGCCCAGGAAGTATATTTTCTGTTAGCCTGTGATTCGCCTGCAAAAGCTTCTGCCAGATTTTTTTCAGTCTTGGTCATAATTAAATAAAACCTCCTTTTTCTTTTAGTACTTTTAACGGATTTGATATCATATCGCTAAATTGAGCATCTTTTCCGGAAAAACCGAAAGCCAATGCCATCAGCTGGGTAAGATATACAACGGGAAGTTCTGAGTCTTCGCCATATTTTTCAACTATTTTTGGCTGATTTACGTCTAAGGCTCCTGCACATTTTGGACAAATAACTACCAGAAAATCAGCTCCTGCTTTCTTCGCTTTTGAAAGTGTTTGAGAGCATAAAGTAAATGAAGTTTCTTCATCCTGAACTACATTTCTGCCTCCGCAGCATTGAACTTCATTACCGTAACTAACAACATCTGCCCCCATGCTTTCAAGAAAATCATGCATAAAATGAGGTCTTTCAGAATTATCCAAGTTTGGCTTTTTATCGGCAAACGTGTACATTGATGGTCTTGTATATAAACAGCCGTAATACGGAGCAACTTTTATTCCTTTTAATGGTTTAACGGTGTTTTTTTTAACTTCGTCAGGACCTTTTTCATTGTATAAAAACTCTAGAATATGACGCGCTTCGCCTTCGGGAGCATACTCTTCCTCGTCTGCATCTTTCAAAATTAAATTAACATCATCAAGCAATTTTTTATCTTCCTTTACTCTTGTAATAGACCTTGTAAATTCATGATAGCAGACGGAGCATGCCATAATAAGATCTTTACTCCCGAGTTTAGATTTAGCAATCACCATATTTCTCAGCGGCAGATATAAAGACACGGCGCCTTTAGATTTCATCTCTCCGATACCGCAGCAATTATAATCCGGTATTTCTACTAATTCTATACCCATTTTTTTAGAAACCAATTTAGAGCTGTTGTTATAAGCTCTGTCTATAGTTAATAAAGCGCACCCAGGATAATACGCAGCCTGATTTTCTTTTAAAGTTTCCATATTATATATCACCTCATCGTTTTATTGTTAAATTAAATATAATATTTATATTAAACTATAACTTATAATAAAAATAAGACAAATATTATAGATCGCCCCGTTATTTTAATTTTTATACTATTTATAAATATTTATAAATAATTATTAATTATAATTTTATAAAATTATAGTATTTTTTCTTATACTTTCTTATGCTTGGCTCTCCTGCTCAAGAGTTCCTGCATGCAGTAAATATCTATCAATAGCATCTTTTGATTTATGCCATTTATGAGGTTTTCCGAGCCTTAAAACTGACAATGCTCTTCCGTCTTTCATCATTTTAAAAATGGCGCCTCTTTCATCTTTATCGCTCAGCAGTTCGGAAGTTTTCCCCATCTTTCTCATGGCAGAAGTATGAAGGTTTGCAAGATCTAATCTGCCATGTCCTAAAATCATACCCTCGTATATTTTTTTCACTTCTTCATCAATTGTCAATTGATGTTTAGATTTAATCTCTTCGGGGAAATATTTTTTTATTAAAAGAGCCAATGCTTCCATCATTTCTGCAGGATTAACCTGTTTTGGGCATCTTTGCGAACATTTATAACATCCTACGCAGCGCCAGGCAACATCGGCATATTTTTTTAATTGTTTTAAATTGCCAAGCTGCATCATATATATAAAAGCGCGTGGATTAAATCTTCTATATAATGGAGTTACGGTACAGCTTGCCGTACACATTCCGCATTGCCAGCATCTGTTAATTCTTGAACCGACAACTGTTTTCTGAATTTCATCAAAAAAACTTCTGTCAAATTCGGAATCAACTCTTGTTTCTATGAATGTATTCCACCTGCCTGAGACATCAACCCCGTCAATAACAAGATTTTTTTCTTCTTTAATTGCATCGTCGTCTATTAGATGTCTTGCTATTATGTGTTCGCCTTTTTCAGCAACGGGTCTTTCGCTATGTTTATTATGCTCTTCAGCCATAATGCCTCCAATCTGATTGCAAAATTAAATTTAAATTCAGTTAATGTATTATATTATAAATTTATACTAAGTCATTCCCGCGCAGTCTGGAATCCGTTTATTATATCCTAAATCTGGATTTAGGATATAATAAAACATTTGCATTATCATTATATTGTTTCAATCCCTAATAATTTTTTCATCAAAGTATATCCGTCGGGCACACCCACCGATAAAGATTTAGATTCGGCATAAACCATTTTAAAAACATAGTCTGCATACATATAAGCCAGTAAAATATCAGCTCCAAACGGAGATTTAATGTTAAATCCATTTTTATATGCAAGCTCATATAAATAATCCATTTCATCCCGCATTTCTTTAAAGGTAAACGGCATTATGTATGCATTTCCGTCCCATGTCCTTTTTAAAAAATCTGCCATATAAGGCAGCGAACCTGTTCCGTTATCCTGCTTATAAATCCAAGTCGTCCATAAAATATTATTTTCAGGTTCAAGAAAATGCAAAAATTCAGACGCAAGATCTCTCTTAACTGCAACATTACCGTAGTCTAAAATCTCAATAAATTTCCCTACCTTTATTTCTTGAGATTTTTTCTCTTTAAAAACATTAAATGCCAAAATTAAATTTTTATCGCTTACCGCGTCTAATATCTTTCTCTTATGCCTTCGTATTGAAAATATTAAAGATAAAATATATTCAAAATCCAAGCAGTCTAAATTTAAACCGTCGTATGTTTTAGCGCTTGATTCAAAATTTATAGACTTATAATCGTTAAGTCTATTATTAATAAAATTTTTTATTATATTTGATTTTTTGTCTAAAAGTTTATAGAGTTCCTCTAATTTTTCATTATTTAAATTTTCTCTGATTATTTCAAAAAATTTAATTTCATATCTTGAATCTATTTTATTATTTTTTAATATATATGGCATAAAATTTTAACGGCATTCATAAAATTAACATAATTTAAAAAGTTATAAAAATATTAAACAATTTATGCCGAGATTTTAAATGAATATATCAGCAGTACACGTATAGTATCAATAAATATTTGAATTAATATTAAACAAGCACGGGCTGTCATTTATTATACCCGGGTCATAT
>JAKACI010000154.1 GCA_021821565.1 bacterium
ATTTTTTATAACTTTATAGATTCTGAAGAATTTGGCAAATATATAAAATTAAGAGTAGAAAAAGGTTTTATTAAAGACTGCCATGGCGACTTAAGAATGGAACATATTATAATCGGAAATAGTTCTAAAATTAATGGAATATGTATTATGGACTGCGTAGAATTCAGCGAAAAATTAAGATTTCAGGATACTTATTTAGATTTTGCTTTTTTGTTGATGGATATGGAGTATAACAGCTATTTCTATGAATCTGTTAAAATATTTGAATATTACAAGAACTATTTCAGTGCCGCTTTAATAAATTTATTTCAAGAATGTGAATTTAAAGTGATTTTAATATACAAATTATACAGGTCTCTTGTAAGATGTAAAATATCTGTTTTACGGTTGAATAATAAAAGCAAAATAAAAATAGACAAAGGCAATGATATTAATAACAGTATTACTAACGTTATTAATATTAATAACGTTAGTAATTTAAATAATTTAAATAATTTAAATACTTTAAATAAGTTAAACATTTCAAATAGTTCAGATAGTTTTAATGAAGTCGTTAATTATTTTAACTTAGCCTCATTTTATGCTAAACTATTAGATAAACCTATAATTATAATGAATATAGGACTTCCAGGAAGCGGAAAAACCGCTCTTTCTTTTCTTTTGAGCGGGTATCTAAACGCATCATTATTTATTTCTGATAAAATAAGAAAAGAATTATTTGCTTCAAAAGATTTTTATATATATGACAAGTCAATAAGCCAAAAAGTTTATGAATATATTTTCGAAGAAGCTAAAAGAGCCGTTGAACTTAAAAAAAGTGCTGTTATGGATGCGACATTTTTAGAAGAGAGCCATAGAAAAATATTTATTGATTATTTTATAAAAAACTACTGTAATTTTATAGTTATATACTCTAAAATAGATAAGGATAAAGAGGGCGTGATTATTGAACGGCTTAAAAACAGGAGAACGGCATCGGATTTTAATTTAGCCGATTACCCCGCACACTTCGATTACGGCGGCATAAATAATCAAAAGAATAAAGATTTTAATTTAACCGATTATTCCGATTACTCTGATGCCGGCGAAGAAATATATTTAAAGATGAAAAAAACTCTTGATGAGCCTGTTTCGCAGCCTTATGTTATAACCGTAGATGCGTCTATGGAATTAAGAGACAGATTTAATTTCGTTTTAAATAAACTAAAATTAAACCTAAATAAAAATAATTAAATTAAGCATAGACAATATAGATAGTGAAAAATTTTAAAAATATTCCAAAAAAAGTAAATAAAATAAATAATACAATAAATAAAGAATCTAATGAGATTTTAGATTACTTAGCAGCATATAAATTTGAAATTTGGCTTGTAATTTTATCGGTTATTGCTTTTTTAATCCATTATCATCTTGCCGCAACATTAAATCTTGGAAATGACGAAGCGCATTATTATGTGTGGTCGATTCACCTATCGCCTGGATATTTAGACGATGCTCCGCTTGCTGCATATTGTATTTATTTTTTTACGCACATTTTTGGCAAAAGTGAATTAACGGTTAGATTAGCTGCTATTATATTTTCATTTTTTGACGGTTTTTTGATTTATTATCTTACTTATTTATTATTTAAAGATAAAAGAGCTTCTTTTTTTGCTTTTTTGTTTTTTTTGTGTTCTCCGATATTTGGCGTTGTCCTTTCCGTTATGATGCTGCCCGATACTCCGCTGCTGTTTTTTTCCCTGCTTTTTTTAATAAGTTTTTATATTGCGGCAAATAAAATGAATAATAATTATCATTATAGTTTTTATAATTTTATTTATAATAGCGAAAAGTCTGATAAAATTAATAAAAAAATTAATAATAATAATAGATACTTTGATGCTTATGCTAAACTTAATATTAGATATACTAAATGGTGGATTATTGCAGGTATTTTTCTCGGATTGTCATTTTTAAGCAAATATACGGCAGCTTTGATACCTCCGGCAGCATTGCTATATCTTTTATTTTCCAATAAAAACAGATACTTGCTTAAAACTATTTATCCTTATTTTACTCTTTTGATAGCGGTCAGTGTATTTTTTCCCGTAATCTACTGGAATTTAACTCATAATTTTATTTCTTTTAAATTTCAGCTGTCGCATGGTTTTTCAAGTCCTACTTCAAATGCCGTCTTATTTTTTCAAAATTGGCTTGAACAATTCATTGCAATAAGTCCATTAATATATATTATTTTATTTTTTGTTTTCATTTACTATATTTTTTATATTGCGCTTAATAAAAATAATAAAAAATATATTTTTAAAAAATATAATAAAGATGATATAGTTAATAAATATAACAAATATAATAAAGATATAGATAATTCCATTCGGAATTCCGTCCAGCAGGATAAAAAATTTAATAAACACATTAAAAAAAACAATGAAAATAAAAAAAATATTATAAATGAAAGTATAAATGAAAGTATATTATTTGCTTTAAGCATGTCTGTCCCGATCCTTATCTTTTTTATTATAAACGGCTATTCCCACAGGATACTGTTTCATTGGCCTGATATAGGATATTTGAGCGCTTTCCCTCTCGTCGGTTTTTTTATAAGTTCGGCGATGAAATTGTATTATGATAATAATAGCGAAAAATATTCCAACGCTGCACTGCCGCAAAATAGAATTTATGAAGATGGCGATTCTATTTCTATAAAGAAGAATTTAATAAAATCAAATAATTATGATAAAAATAGCAAATTAAGCGTTAAAAAATTTTTAAATTTATTTAAACTTAACCTGTTCAAATATTTTATATATTTTGCTCTTTTTATTGGATTTTTTATGAGCGTGGTCTTATATTATCAAATTTATTATAATTTCATCCCTGTTTCAAATATTATAAGCTATATAGATAAGGAGCATAGATTGCATAAAGGCGGTATTTTTAAATTGATTCCGCATATTCCCGGTAAAGCTAAAACTGCCGATATTACAGATGATTTATTCGGCTGGACGGCTTCCGCAAAATATTTGAAAATCGTATATTTTGGATATAAAAATAAATATCCGTCTTTATTTTTACTCACTCATCATTATGCTATAAGTGATGAGCTGGTTTTTTACGGAAATTTTAAACCTGCTTTTAATATGAAGCCGGATATATATAATATTTCTGGTTTTTTGAACCAATACGATATATGGCAAAATAAAAATAAACTTCTTGCTTTAAACGGAAAAGACGCTATGTTTGTTATGGACAATAAATATATGATAAATCCTGTATCTGCTTATTTAAAATATTTTAAATCAATTATGTTTATAGGCAGGCTTGATATATACAGAAAATTCATGCCCGTAAGAGAATTTTATATTTATTTTATGAAAGATTTTAATGCGGAATATGCCCTTAAGCATATGTCTAAAAAATTATACTAAACAATAAATTAAATTAAATAAAATTAAATAAAATAAAATAAAATAAATGAAAATATTAGTAGTAATTCCAACATATAATGAAAAAGACAATATTGAAAAAATGATAAATTCTGTTTTGTCTTTAAATAATTACGGTAATAGCGTCAATAATAGCGACATCAATAATAATGACAATAGTTATATCAATAGTATTAACAATAACAATAATAATGATGTTGATAGCAGCAAAGATACAATTATAAATCTTTTGATTGTTGACGACAATTCACCTGACGGCACAAATACAATAATTTTAAATTTAAAAAATAAAAAAATTGACGGCAGTCATTCTTTTGCAGAGCGGTTATTTTTAATAAAACGGCACGCAAAATTAGGGCTTGGAACTGCTTACGTAGAGGGTTTTAAATTTGCGGCGGAAAATAATTACGATTATGTCATAACAATGGATTGTGATTTTTCGCATGACCCGGAAGAAATAAAAAAATTTATTGAAACAATAGAAAATAAAAAATGCGGTATGGTTGTCGGCTCGCGTTATAAAGACGGAATAAGGATTATTAACTGGAAAATAAACAGACTTTTAATTTCTTATTTTGCAAATATATATGCCAAATTTGTCACAGGCACAGATATAGCCGATTTAACTGGAGGGTTTAACGCTTATAGCGCAGAATGTCTTAAAAAAGTAAATCTGGAAGGTATAAAATCAAAAGGCTATGCTTTTCAAATAGAAATGAAATATAGAATTGTAAAACAAAAATGCGCTTATGAAGAAATACCTATAATTTTTTACGAAAGAACATTCGGAAAATCTAAAATGTCAAAATTAATTATTTTTGAAGCTTTTTTTATGGTGTTAAAACTTAGATTAGGTATTTATAAATGAATATTAAATGGTTGACATAAAAAAGATGATGTTTTATAATTACAAAATAAATATAACAAATATAAT
>JAKACI010000155.1 GCA_021821565.1 bacterium
TGCTTCAATATTAACAGATACAGGTTCTTTCAGATATGCTTCGGCTACCAAAAATGCTTTCTATATTGCTTCTATTTTAAATCAATATGATATAAATCCCGCTAAAATTGCCGAAGAAATATATGAAACAAAACCATTAGAACAGTATAGACTTTTATCAAAAAGTTTAGCGACGCTTGAATTAGTTCAAGACGGAAAAATTGCATCTATGATTGGTTCTAAACAAATGTTAAATGAAGTATTTGAAAATAATGAAAATCAGCAAAAAGGTATGGCTCTTTTTGAAAATTTCGTTAATTATCCGAGATCAATTAACGGAGTTGAAATTGCTATTTTTTTTAAAGAGGCTTCTTTTAATAAATACAGGCTCAGTTTTAGAGCCAAAAGCTATGCCAATGTTGCTAAAGTTGCAGAAAAATATGGCGGCGGAGGTCATAAATTTGCGGCAGGATGTAAAGTAAGCGGTGATTTAAATAATATTAAAAAGGATATATATGAATACTGCAGAGAAGTTCTTTAAATCAGGACTTTTGATAATAGACAAGCCGGCAGATATTTCTTCTTTCGGCGTAGACAGTTTTATAAAAAAAACATTAAATTGTAAAAAAGTTGGACATGCAGGTACCATTGACCCATTTGCAACTGGGGTTTTGCCTGTTTTAATCAATAATGCGACAAAATTACAGGATAAGTTTCTTAATATGCCAAAATCATATGAAGGGACGTTTAAATGCGGTGAATTTACCGATACGCTTGATGCTTCAGGCAAAATAGTTATAGAAAAAGAAATTTCCGACAATGATGTCGTCAAAATCTCAAAATACCTGCAAGATTTAAAAGGAGATATTATTCAAAAAGCTCCTTTATATAGCGCTAAAAAATACAAAGGCATAGCGTTTTATAAATATGCCAGAAAGAATGAAAACGATGGAAACAATGAATTGCCCGATGAAATTATTAATAAGACTTCGGCAGTTCATATTTATGAATTTGAAATTAAATCTATAGAAGGATTTTTTATTAATTTTATATGCAAGGTTTCCAAAGGCACTTACATTAGAGCTTTTGCGCAAGATATTTTAGATAAATTTAATCTGCCCGTGTGTCTTATTTCTCTTAGAAGAATAAATGCAGGCGGATATGATATTTCTGACGCTATACCTTTTAAAGCTCTTGAAAAAGGAAAAGATTTTATTATAAGCAATTTAATTAATGCAGATTTGACTTAAAAAATTTGACTTAAAAGTTCTCAAATTTTGTTAATAATTTTTGTAGATTTAAATTAATTTAACTTATTAGATTTAACTTAAAAGATTTAACTTATATTTAACTTATTTAGATAAAAATTAATATATAATATTTTAAACTATTTTTTTGGAGGAATTTATTAGATGGCTATTTCAAAGGAAGAAAAACAATCAATAATCGGGAAATTTAAAAAGCACGATTCTGATTCAGGTTCAGTTGAAGTGCAGGTTGCATTATTAACTTACCGCATCAATTTATTATCTGAACATTTTAAAAAGTTCGCTAAAGACCATCATTCAAGAAGAGGACTTTTAAAAATGGTTTCAAAGAGGAGGCATCTTCTTGATTATATTAAAGGCAAAAATGAAGAAAGATATAAATCATTAATAGAATCTCTTGATCTTAGAAAATGATTTTAAATTAATTTAACTATATTGCCATTTAGTTTTATATCAGGCAATAAAAGCGATGGAGATTAAATACAATGGCAAATAACTATATTGTTGAAAGTTTAGATTTAGACGGCAAAAAGATTACTATTGAAACGGGAAGATTAGCTAAACAGGCAAGCGGCAGCGCTTTAGTTACTATCGGTAAAACTAAAGTGCTTGTTACTGCCTGTATAAATAAAAATATTAAAGAAGGAATAGATTTTTTGCCTTTAACCGTCAATTATGTCGAAAAATTTTATTCAGCAGGCAAAATACCGGGAGGTTTCTTTAAAAGAGAAGGAAGATCTACCGAAAAAGAAGTTCTTACTTCAAGATTTTTAGACCGTCCCATCAGACCTCTTTTTCCGGAAAATTATTTTTTAGATACGCAAGTCATTGCAACGGTAATATCAATGGATGAGGAAAACGACCCCGATATGGCTGCTATGCTCGGCGTTTCATTTTCACTGGTATCCTCGGAGATTCCTTTTAACGGTCCTACCGCGGGAGTTAGAGTAGGAAGAATAAACGGAGAGTTTGTTATAAATCCGACTTATCAGGAGATTGAAAAGAGCGACACGCATCTCGTAATAGCAGGTTCAAACGATGCAATAACGATGGTAGAGGGAAGTTTTGACGAATTAGACGAAGAGGAGATTCTTTCCGCAATAAATTTTGGGCATAGTAAAATAATAGAATTAGTGTCCTTTCAAAATTCTATTTTAGAAAAGTTAGATATTAAAAAAATGGAAATTATCCTGCCTGCTAAGCCCATAGAAATTATAGAAAAAGTCAGGGAAAATATTTATGATGAATTAAAAAAATGTATATTAATAGCTTCTAAACAGGAAAGGAATGAAGCAGTCTCATCGCTTAGAGAAAAAACTAATACTTTATTCAGCGAAATTTATCCTGATAATGAAAATTTAATTTATAGCTTATTTGAAGACATACAAAAAGAAATATTAAGAAATTTGATATTAGATGAAGGCAAGAGAATAGACGGCAGAGGTTTAAAAGATATTAGACCGATAACATGTTCCATCGGCGAAATTCCAATGGCTCACGGTTCTGCAGTTTTTACTCGGGGAGAAACTCAAGCTTTAGTAGTAACAACATTAGGGACAAAATTTGACGAACAAATCATAGATGCCCCTGAAAAAGAATCATTTAAAAGATTTATGATCCATTATAATTTTCCTCCGTTTTCGGTTGGAGAAGTCGCTCCGTTAAGAGGTCCCGGCAGACGTGAAATAGGACACGGTTCGCTTGGTGAAAAAGCCTTAAGATATGTTGTTCCTTCTAAAGACGAATTTCCTTATACCATAAGAGTGGTTTCTGAAATACTTGAATCTAACGGCTCATCATCGCAAGCAACAATTTGCGGAGCAATTTTATCGCTAATGGATGCAGGAGTACCTATCAAATCGCCTGTAGCCGGTATTGCAATGGGGCTGATAAAAGAAAACGAAAAGGTTGCAATTTTAACCGATATTTTGGGCGATGAAGACCATCTTGGAGATATGGATTTTAAAGTTGCAGGGACAAGGAACGGTGTTACCGCTCTCCAGATGGATATTAAGATTGCAGGCGTGACAGACGATATATTACGTAAGGCTTTAGCTCAAGCTAAGGAAGGACGTATTGTTATTCTTGATATTATGATTAAAACGATTAGTGAACCAAAAAAAGAACTTGCCCCTAACGCTCCTCAAATTATAACAATGAAGGTTAAACCCGACAAAGTCAGAGAAATTATTGGACAGGGCGGCAAAGTTATCAAAGGAATAATTGAAAAAAGCGGAGCTAAGATAGATATTGACGATACAGGGAAAATTAATATATATTCATCCGATAAAAATTCTTTAGATATTGCCGTTGCAATAATAAACGACATTACCCAGGAAGCTGAAATAGGAAAAATTTATTACGGCAAAGTCAGAAAAATAATGGAATTCGGAGCTTTTGTAGAAATATTCCCGGGAACGGACGGTTTAGTTCATATATCTCAGCTTGATGAAAAGAGAGTTGAGAATGTATTAGATATTCTAAAAGAAGGCGATGAAGTAAAGGTTAAAGTTATAGACATTGACAAAGCAGGTAAAATTAAACTTTCAAGGAAAGCTGCATTATAATAAAATAAGAAAAGTTGTATTATAATTGTTTTGCAAATTAAGTTCTTAAATTTTTATTACCCTAAAAAAGCAGCATGATTCATTAAACAGTTAAAGGCTATAACTTCAGAGTTTCAACGGCTTTATCGTTGAGGGTATGTCAAAGTAATTTAAGAACTTAATAATTTTTTTATTTGAAATGCTTAAATAAAAATTTATATAACATTATTAATATATATATTTAAGACTATTAATCTATTAAATCTATTAAATAAAATAAATAAAATAAAAATTTATGAGGCAGGTTTATAAAGACATATTAGATTCAGGCGCAACTGTTATAACCGAAAGAAAATCATATTTTGATTCTATTGCAATAGGTTTTTGGGTAAAAACAGGCAGCGCAAACGAACCTTCGGATATCAACGGCATATCGCATTTTATAGAGCATATGCTCTTTAAAGGGACTAAAAAACGCTCATATTTAGATATTGATAAAGAAATTGATATTATGGGCGGCGCATTAAATGCTTTTACAGGAAATGAATTGACTTGTTTTTATACAAAA
>JAKACI010000156.1 GCA_021821565.1 bacterium
TATTGCTGAATTTTGGATAACCGCCGTCGCTATTTTATTTTCCATTGCGGCATCCATAATTCTAAGGATATTGTTAAAACTGCCTGAAGGGTGCGATACCGGCAGTTTACCGGTAAAATATTCATTCTGGACGTCTATAACGACTAAAGCGCGTTTCATAATTCCTCCTATTCTTAAAATATTAATTAAATAAAGTAAATATCCATAATTAAAAAGGCTGCGTGTTTACCGTTAATTTCTTTGATACATTTGCCGCTTTCGGCAAGCCCGATGCTTTTGTATAAACGGATTGCCATTGGATTATTTTCTCTTACTATAAGATGAATCCTATTAATTTTCATATTAATAAATCCATCGTTAAGAACCATTAAAGTGATTATTTTGCCATATCCACTGCCTGTTTTGTCCGGTTTTAAGGCTATTCTAAATTCGGCTTCCGCTTCCGACGTTTTGGACAGTATCGCAAATCCAATAAGTTCGCCTGAATATTCGGCGGCGTAACACTTGGTATCGGGTTTTCCAAAATACTCCGAAAGCAAGCCTCGTTTTCTTAAGGCATAATCAAGTTCTTCAAAGCACGGCGGATATGAAGGCCAGTTTATTATTGTCGATATATCGTCAGGCAAAAGATTTCTGAGCAGAACATCTGCATCAGACGGCATGTGCTTCAACCTCCAACCGAACCATCTTAACATTAATAGCACCCGATTTATCGGCAGGATGTTCTATTTTATAAGTTTCCGACACTTCGTCAAGAAAAGTTTCCCTTAACGCCTCCGGCAAGCGGTCGGTAAAAGGAAACCATGTGGTTCTTAACCAGCCTTTAAAATTTTCTTCGCTTGGATGTTTAATATTTTTTGTAATCAATTCCAGCCGCAGAGGTTTAAAATGATTTTCCGCAAGCCATATTTCATAGTCTTTGATATCGTAAAAATAATAAGGCATAATGAAATTATCGAAATATTTGCTCCAATTTTGTTTATTCTTAACTAACTGAACGGCATTTAAGATTTCGGCTACATTGCCGCGTCCGCCCATCTGAAATAAAATCCTGCCTTTCGGCTTAAGAGATGTATGAACTTTTTCAAGAACGCCGCTATGGTCTTTTACCCAGTGAAGACAGGCATTAGAGAAAGCAATATCGAATTTTTTAGAGAAGTTAATAGCACATGCATCCATTTGATAAAATGTCAGATTTTTAAATTTATCATTTTGAAATTCTTTTGACGCAAAATTTATTAAATTTTCGGATGCATCTATACCGACTACTTCCCCATTATTTAAAATTTTAGATAATTTTGCGGTTATCTTTCCGTCTCCGCAGCCTATATCAAGTAAGGATTCATTGCCGGTTAAAGAAAGTTTTTCGATAAGTTCTTCTCCTAATTGCAGCTGACATTGAGAATTTTTTGCGTAATCTTCGCCATTCCAATTCTGTTCCATGCTCAACCTCCTTTCAAACATTCAAACTTTAAAATAATTAAATTATTACCAAGCTAAAATATACAATTGCGTAATTTGTTTGCTTATTAAATTAACTATAAAAATATTTAAGCATAAGATTATATGTGTTACAAAAACATAAAGCTATGCTCTTGCATATATTATAAGATTTGATTTATAATGAATCAAATGAATAATTTTTATAATTAAAATGATTATTTACTCATGACATTAACTCAATTAAATATTTTGAAAATCATTGTAGAAACAGAAAGTTTTACAAAAACGGCAGAAGTTCTTTATATAACTCAGTCCGGCGTGAGCCATTCCGTAGCATCGCTTGAAGACGAACTTGAAATAAAACTTATTAAAACTAACAAAAGAACTGTATCTCTTACCGAAGCGGGCGAAAAAGTTTATGCTGCAGCCAAAGATATTTTAGCAAATGTAGACAGGTTAAAAGAAGAAATTTCTGCATTAAAAAATCTACAGGTCGGCAGCCTTAAGATAGGCTGCTTTCAGAGCGTTTCTGTTAGAATATTGCCGGGGATTCTTAAAGAATTCAGGCGAAAATATCCGGGGATAGAGGTTTCATGGTTTGAAGGAACCGACTTGGAAGTAACTGATTGGCTGTTAAAAGGCGCTGTCGATTTAGGTTTTGTAGTGCTTCCTGCGGAAGGACTTAAATCCGTTGAGCTTTTAGAAGACAAAATGTTCGTAGTTTTTAACGAAAAACATCCGTTATGTTGCAGAAAAAGCATAGCGATAAAAGAACTTGCACGCGAACCGCTTTTAACTTTCAAGGGGTCAAGCTGCGGAATGCTGGTAACATCTAATTTAATGAATTCTATAAAGAAGAAGGATGAAATTAAAAATATAGAAGCACGCAACATAAGCACTATTATTGAAATGGTCAAGGAAGGTATCGGAGCCGCCGTCATTCCCAATCTTGCAATCCCGCTTAATTACAGCGGAATATGTTCCGTTCCTATAAAACCTGAAATAAAAAGAAAAATTGCGTTAGCGGCGCAATCTTTAGATAACCTTTCTTTATCGGCAAAGGCTTTTGTGGAAATCGCCGAAAAATTCGTAGAGAAATTTAAAGCTATATAGGAATTATACCAAAAATTTGTATGCCGGAAAATTATACCGAATGTGTAAATTTTAACGCTTGAACCTGCGTTAAAGCGAGGAATCGGACTTGCGTCGCTGACGCCGTTTACAGATATGACTCCTGCTGCTTCGGCTTTTGTGGAACTCACTCAAAAGTGGATAAAAAACAATATTAAATAATACTTAAAATAAAAATTAAAGATAGTAATATTTATTTTCAAACAATAAGCCTGCAAGTATCAGAAATATCGGAATAACCGCCGATATTCTTTTAAACAGCATATCGGTAAAAGACATTAGAATTAATCCGGAAAAAAGGACGAGGTATTTAAAGTTAAAACCGGACGGAATAATTAATTTATGAGTTGAAATTGCGGTTTTAACGGCAAAATAAATATCGGCAAGATTGCGGGAGAAAAAGGGATATAGGATAAGTATACCGGCAAAGACGGCAAGGACGGGGAGAATGAATATACGATTAGGACGGATTTTATTAAACAAAATTGTGCTATTTTCAGTTACTATAATCGTTACATTTTTTTAAGGCTTAGGAGCTTAAACTTCTTTTAGCTCTTGAAATTCCCAATCTGCGTAACATATATTATCATCTTGCAAATAATAATTCTTTTGATAACCCATATATAAGCTATCATTTGGCTGACAACGATTCATCAATCCTTGTTGCTTAGCTTCGTCAAGATTATCATCCCACCATGAAGGAGAAATATAAATATTTTCGCAGGAAGAAAATAAAAATCTAATAATAGCGTCGAATATTCTATTTGGCTTTATCTGGTTTAGTGATTGAATAAAATTTTTGCAAATCATATTATTAGTTCCCGTCCAAGAAAAAATAGCATAACCAAAGTCTCCGGAAAAAAAAGGTGTTATAGTATATATCAACAGGCGTAATTTTTAAATTTCTTAAATCCTGAATAAAGTTCCCGTTAAAATCATAAATTGGCTTTGTCATACCGCTAGCCATAACGGTTGGAATCTTTTCAAACTTTAAAACCAATGAATTAAAATTATCGAAATCTTTTGATTCCAACATATTATCAAAATCTGATTTATATTTTTTTAAATAATTCATTCCAACATTTAATCCAGCCTTATATTGGGCGTTATTTTTCTGCAAAAACATTTGTTCGGAGGGAGTTCTACCTGAATAAAGTTTTGTTATAATATTAGAATTTGAAAAGTCAATACTGCATTGCCTATTAAAATACTCCATACATAATGTTCTATATGCATGCAAGAAACATTCTTCTTTAGATCCTTTAAAATCGTTATTTTTTTCTATGTTCTTAAAAATAGAATCGTCATGTTTTGAACAAAAACCTGTAAATATTGATGCATCATTAATACCTATTTTTTTTAGTTCTATTTTTCCCCTATTTTTTATTGTAATTGACGGAGAGGAGAGATTAAAGGCATAAACATGACCATCTTGTGATATTTTTCTAAGGAATGACCTTGCAACCGAATGTGCTTCACTTATTTTGTTTTCGCATTCTCCTTTTAATATATCAGGAACAGAACAATATTTTTTGCGATATGAATCCTTAAAAGTCTTGTTTAATTCATACTCGGTTACTGGTGGTTTATTTGTGCTATTTAAATGGCACTTTTTATATTTTAAGCCGGAACCGCACCAACATTTTTCATTTCTTCCTATTTTCTTATGTTCATCGCTCATATTTTTATTCTGCAATAATAAATCAAAAAAATTTACATATTTTATATTTTTTTAATATCAAGCTCATATTTATCATCTTTCCTTTCCGCCGAAA
>JAKACI010000157.1 GCA_021821565.1 bacterium
CAATTACTTTTTGGGGGGGGGGGGTAGAATGCATAAATAGCGACAACTTTAATTTTCCTTAATTATTATTATATTATCTTCTAAATTTAAAGATATATTATAATATAATATAATAAAATTTCATCGTCAATCAATATATTTAGACCCAAAATTGCCGATAGAAAATTATTTTTCTGGATGAGCCGTCTAAATGCCGACGGCTTTAAAGCTATTTTAATAATCTCTATCGGTAATTTTGGATTATTTAGGCAAATATTTTTTCAAAAGCTCTATAAAATATTGCCTTATTTTTTGATATTTATCAGAATGTAAATCATATTCGGCAGCATATTTATGAAATTTTTTGTGCGCTTCTTCAAGTTCGGATATTACGGCGGCATCGCTATTATTTTTACTGATATATTCCTCAAGACCGCAATAATTGCCAGCTATGTAAGCCTTGAGCCGACCGTCAACCGCTTTTAATTTTTTTTCAAAACGCATTATACTTGCTAAAGCCCCCATAAAAGTAATTGAGCTGCATTTAATATTTATACTGTCATTTAAATCTGATTTAAGGTTTTGGTCAGGCAGTATATTTTTTTTTGAATTTTTATCAAAATCTTTAATATCGTTAGTTTTATTAACATTGCCATTTGCATTTGCATTTATGTTTATATTTTTATTTATATTTACATTTTTATTTACATTTTTATTTTTTATATTATTAATATTTTCGTTAATATTTTCCTCAACTTTGTTATTTATATGGTTAAATGCAATGTTTAATTTTCTATCATAAAACCAATTTATAAATTCGTTAGCAGGTATAGGTTTTGAGAAAGCATAGCCCTGTCCGTAATCCGCTCCAAGAATTGCGGCAGCTTCAATTAGCCCATAGCTTTCCAAACCTTCCACAACAACTTTTTTATCCAAAGCATGGGATAAATCTATCAAGTGAGACATAAGTTCAATAACCGTTAACGGGTCATGATAAGCTTCCTTGACTAATCCCTGGTCAATTTTAACCACTTCAAACGGCAGCTGGCGAAGTCTTAGGAGGGAACTATAGCCTGACCCGAGATCGTCTTCAGCAAATCTCAGCCCTAAATTTAACCATGGATTAAATTTAGCTTTTACATCTTTCATATCTTCTATTTTTAAAACATCACTTTCTAAAAGTTCAAGATACAATATGTTTATGTTTCCAAGTTTTACTCTTTGGTTATTATCGTTATTATCATCATTATTATTGTTGCTATTATTGCCGATATGATTAATGATGCCGATATTAATATTGTTATTGTTGTTGTTATTACTGGCATTAATATGTCTATTGCTATTAATATTGTTGTTACTGGTATTAATATTTTTATTACTATTGCTTTCGTTATTATTATTATTATTATTGTTGTTGTTATTGGTCTCTTTTCTTGAATTACTATTAATAATACCTTGATTATATGGAAATAATTGATAATTCTCAAGCAAAGACTTAGTTATTTCAAAGTATCTTTTGTCTATAAGTCCATGCGAAGGCAAATTTATGCTAATGTCAATAAAAATACCTTCTTTTAGCATAAGTTTATAATCTTCAAGCATAAGTTTAAAACCTGCTCTATAAAGCTCAAAAAGACATTCAGATTTAAATGACGGTAAAAATTGACCCGGAGCTATAATTAAATTGTCGTCTTTTAAACGGGCAAGAGCTTCAACTTTCACCGTCTCGCCTGTTTTAAGGTCTATAACGGGCTGATAATACATAACTAAACCATCGTCGCGCAGAAGATTGCGATATTTAAGACGCTGTAAAATGTTTTGAACTGCAGGAGTTCCTTCTGCTGTTTGTAATCTTTCAAGTCCGAATGATAAAATATGCTGTAAATAACTTAAAAAATCATTACAATCAGGACTGTCAAATCCGTTCACAAAAGGACAAAATATAACTAAGACGGCAAAAACGGAATCTTCTATTTTAAGTGGCAGTATGGCAGCAGATTTTGCATTCAGAGATTTATATAAATCATTCCATAATGAAACATTGCCGTCTTTTTTATAATTTCTAACAGTTTGAATTTCTCCCGTCCTGAGCGCAAGTCCAATTTTACCCTGTCCTTCCTGACGGGTAGAATCGCCCATAACAGGAACTCCGATACCTTTATCTAAATTATTAAAATAAATTTCAAGCGGTTTGCCTTTCAATGCTTCCGCTCTATATATATTATCACCGTCAAATCTCCCTATAACGGCTCCGTTAACTTCTTGCATTCTGTATAATATATCCACAATATCTTCAATTAATTCACTATAGTTTTCGGCTTTCCAGACTAACTCGTCAATTTTTTTAAAAGCATCTTTCCTTTCTTTTTCTATTTGCCTATATGAATCTAATTGCCACCGTAAATCAAGACTGAGACGTCTTGAAACTACCGATAGCGCAGGACGCATTCTAACCGAATCTATGAGATCTTTTTGTAAAATATCTAAATATAAATCATAAGATTTTATAAGCCAGTCGGAATCAATTCCGCTGCATACATGAATTATTCCTACTGAATTTGCCATTGATTTATGTTCTTCTAAAGTTAAATCAGGGCTTATCATTTTCTCAAAATGTTTTCCTTGACCGGCTTTAAGGTCATCAAATTCTTCTTTAGTTAAAATAGACAAAACGCCTGCCGGTCCTTCCGAATGAGCAAGGGATTTATAAAACGATTCTATAAATTTATCTTTAATATCCAATAATTTTATATGCGCAGGATGCAAAAAAATAGCGACTTCTTCGCCGTAGGGATTATCTACGTATTCTTTTATAATATTTATCGGACCTGCTGCTATAGTTTTATCCGCTTTATTATCTGTATTGTGATTTGTATTACGATTATTTTGATTTTTATTTTGCATTTTGATTCTTAATTTTTTTGATTATTAAATTCAAATTATAACTATTTTAAATAATTATTATTTAATAATCAAATAAATTAATAGTTGATAACAACAAATTAATTTTAAATATTTATCAGATAATTAAATATAAAACTTAATTATCTATAAAAAATAAAAATATTCTATTATATAATAATAATTTTAATAATATAATATAGCTATAGATGATGCGGCAGATGATAACGATATTTAATTTGATTTAAAACCCGTACTTGCGTATAAGACCTTTTAATTCGCCTATTATTTTAACTTTTGATTTACTAATTAAAATAGGTTTATATGCCGGATTAGAAGGCATAAGTTTTACCATACCGTTTTCTAAAGCATAATATCTTTTAAGCGTGGCTTCGTAATCGTTTACTATTGCCGCAACAATTTTTCCGTTAGGAACTTCATTGCATTCTTTTAATATAATTATGTCTCCATCTAAAATCATATCTTCTATCATAGAATCGCCTCTCACTTTCAAAGCAAATAATTTTTTGCCGCTATTTTTTGCCAAAATTTCAGGCAATTCTATCATTTCATCAGTTTGGATAGCTTCTATAGGATAACCTGCGGCAATATATCCGTATAAATGGATAAAGTTGCGCTGCGTATTGAGAATGTCTGCATCAGAGCTATAATTTACTATATCTATATTATTATTGACTATATCGCCGGCGTTATCAATATTATCCATTGCAATAACCGTATTATTAATATTTATATTATTGCCGTTTATAATGCCGTTTCCCGTACGACAGTTTTTTGTATTTTTTATTAAACGGATCAAATTTTCTCTGCTGCCGATAACCTGCAATGTTCTCTTTTTACCCGGAATGTTTTTAATGAAACCTCTTTCGGTTAATGATTGGATATGTTTAAATACGGTAGATTTTGAAGATAAACCAAAAGCATCGGCTATTTCGCTATAAGAAGGCGAATAACCCCTGCTGTCAATATAATTCGTTATGAAATCAAGAACATCTTTTTGTTTTTTACTCAGCATATTGTTATAAAATTTTTTAATAAAATTTATTTAATTTTTTAATATAATATATTTTCTAAATAATATTAAATATTTTTATTATTCTTATTGTTGTTGTTATTATTTATGACACAAAAATTATAATACATATTTTTATTATATGTTGAATTATAATACGAACAAAAGGCGAACGCAAGCATTTTTTTTAGTTCTAAAATTATATATTATATTATATTATATTATATTATATTATGAATTATAATTATATTATGCAATAAACATTCTAATAAATTATAAAATTAAAATATAAAAATGGCCGCTTTAAACCTGAATCGTTTAAAATATTTAATACAATATAACTATTAAATATTTTATTGCTTATAATTAAGCATTAAAAAGGTTTAAAGCGGCCATTTTTATATTT
>JAKACI010000158.1 GCA_021821565.1 bacterium
TATAATAAAATCGCCCCCAACGGCAACGTCTGGATAACTGACGGCGGATATAGATCCGGCAGGATAGTAAAATTAAGTTCGGACGGCGCCATGCTCGGCATGTACCGTATCGATAACCCCGGTGTAAGTCCTACTGCTTTGACAATTGCTTCGAATGGAAATGTCTGGGTTGTTAATAATAATAACACCGTAACGAAATTAAGTCCTAACGGAACAATAATCGGCAATTACGCCGTAGGTAATAATCCAAACCATATTGCAATCGCTCCTGACGGCAACGTCTGGATTACGAATGGCGGATTCGCTAACTCTGTAACAGTATTAACTTCTAAAGGAGTTTTTATTCAAAGGTATCTCGTCGGCATTAATCCGACTAAAACTGCAAATTTTCCTTCTTCTATTGCATTTGCTCAGAACGGTAATATCTTTATTACAGATAGTAGTAGCGGCGGAATAACAAAGTTAAGTTCAGACGGCGCTATGCTTGGCAACTATCCTATTTATTATATAGGCACCGGTAAAAGTGCGCATAATTATGCATCTCCACAACCAGGTCCTATTGCAATCGATAAAAACGGCAATATTTTTGTTCTAGATAGAGCCGTTTACACCGTAACGAAATTAAGTCCTAACGGAACAATAATCGGCAATTACGGTCCTAAATGGAACCCCGACCTGAATGTGAATCTTGATGCCATGGCTATTGATAAAAACGGCAATTTGTGGGTTGCAAGCGGTTCCGGCAGATATGTATTAGAATTCGAAGGCGTAGATAAAGGTTCTATTTCGCATTGATTAATTATGTAATTAAATTTCTAACTGTGGGTAAGGTAGTAACAGTAATTAAATTAAAATTGGAGACATTAATTATGTTTGCTCATTTATTCGTAGATTTAATTGGCATAGCTATACTCGCGGCAATAATTTACTATTCTTTTATACCTTACTAAAAAAACAACGGAAACTTGGACGGTAAATATGGATACAAATACGGTGATAGACAGGGCTATTCACGGATTATCCATAAACGGTTTTATTCCGCAGAGTAAAGATGAGGGAAGAGTTACCTTGGTAAGAGAGAAAAAACCAAATTGTGTTATAGGCGGCGGACTTTTATGTTTATGTGCTGTTCCTGCTATTATTTATGCAATTATAGGCGGGTCAAAAGAGCCCCTAATTATATCGGTTAATAAAGCTGAAGGAGGAACCGCCGTAACTGAAACCGGTGTTAAAGCATGGATAATGCACTTGAAAAAAATACTAAAATAAAAAAAGAAAAAACAGTGCCAGTATTCGCTGGAGTAAAAGAGTCTAAAGTTTATTAAAAAGGTATCCGGATTTGTTTAAATTATAAATTAAAAAGCTGTAACATTCGTTTGATAATAGAATAGGAAAAATTTTGTAACAATTAAAATCATTTATTTTAATTTTAGGATAAACTGCAAAGCGATATCCTGTTCATAAGGATAGATATATTAAAGTCAATAACTTGGTTTTTATCGCAGACTATTATATGCAATAATGAAATAAATTTTTACAATACTTTGTTATTAAATTGTATTTTATAATTTAAAATAATTTAACAAAAATTATAATAAAATCGGAGAAAAAAATGAAACTAAATAAGAAACTAACTATTTTTGCTTTTTTGTTAATTTCAATAACGTCTATAGCTTTAGCGGGATGTTCTAATTATAAAAACATGGATTCTGAAGTGCAAACTAATCTTAGCGCTATATCTACAGACGAAACTGCTTTTAACGATACAAATGCACAGTATATAAGCGCAGGTTATTTTTCAGACAAAGCAGCGGCAATTTCACCGGGTATAACTACGCAAGCGCATAGTTTTTATAAATCAGGAATGAAAATACCTAATGGCGCACCCGCTCCGTTTAAATGTTTGGGATTGAGCAGTAATAAAACAGGAATATTAGAAACTAAATCAGGAACCCCGGTTAAAGGCGGTTTTGTAAATATGGGTTTTAACCCAATGGGAAAATTATACTTTTATTATTTTGTTAAAGCATTACCTAAAGCAAGCACACAAGCCCCGCATAAACTTACATCAATCCCTAAATTTCCGTCAAGTCAGGATGTAGCCTGCGGAAAAGGTTTTGAAGCATTTGCTATATCAAATTTTAGCGGAAATAATTTGCAGATTTATGAGATAAATGATTATACTTCAACCCCTATATTAGTTTATGGAAGGTCATATTAATTTATCACGATAAGAATATGTTTTAATCGGCAATAACGCCTGAAGAAATTTTTGAAAAGTTTTTATGAATATTATTAAGTCAACGTAAGGCAAAATCTTTTAAAAAAAGATTTAATGCTCATAAGATAAACGGGGTAACGAGCAAAGTTATTTCTACGGTTTATTTGCCAAAAAAATTTATTTATTCTTGAAATCCCGACTGCATTTGCTTAAGCAAGAGAGTTTAAGGTTTATTAAAAAGATATCAAGATTTATTTAAATTATAAATTAAAATTAAATAAAAATTAATATGAAAAAATTAATATTTATAATTATGGCGTTATTTGGCTTAACAATCGTTTTTTCCGGATGTTCTAAAATTTCTTTAAAACCTAAGAAAAGTTTAGGTCCGCTTTATTTAATACCCAATCATAGAATTGATTCTTCTCAAACTGAACTAAATAGACAGGTAAAGTTAAGAGAGAAAATATATTGGAAGTTAATACGCACTAAGCGAGGAAGAAAAAAGTTGTTAATTTTAATTCATAAGCAAGATAAACTATGCAATAATTATAGTAATACGCATAAAAAACAAATAACAAATATGATGATTCATATGATTCCTTATAGTTCTAAGGCTAATAATAGAACAATAATAGAGGTTCAAAGTAAATCTTATATGGGGCGATTTCTTATGAATTGCAACTATGTGGCGGGTTTTCGTTCACTAATCGGTGCGTCGTTGGCTTTGGGTGAGTATTGATTGCAAAAATTTAAAATAAACGTAATAATTTTGACGACTTTATATGCTCACTATAGTTGTGCCTGAACATAAGGAATTAGATAGAGGAACTTTATGGTCAATTATCGGACAATCCGAATTATTGCAAACATGGATAAAGAATATTTATTAGTTTACGGAACGCTTAAAAAGGATATAGGCAGCCATATGTGAAAAAAAAAGTGTCTGACATTTTTTCCTCTGCATTCAAAGAAACATAGATTATGAATTTAATAAAACTTTTCTCGCAATATTATCCAATTTTTTATCTATAGTCCACAATTGTGCATCTGTCAGCAACGCAGAGGCAAGCAAATGGATATCTATGTATCCTATGCCTTTTCCCATAAGTTCCTTATTTTCTATAAATCGCAATATTTCTTCGGTTTCCGCAACTATAGCGATAGGAAGTGCATGAAGAAACGAATAATTTCTGATCTATTTTTAAGATTTCCACAAGCAATTTCACCTATGATAAACGATATCCGCAGTCATACTTAAATTAAAATTTAAATTCATACGGAATAAGCCTTTCTCTGCTCCAGCGCATATATCTTAATAACTGATTATTGATAAAATCTATGTCTAAAAACTCCGGATCGTACGCATAACCGAACCATGTTTTATACTCTTTATACTCCGGATGTGATTTATCCGTCATAATAGAACAAAAATTCTCATAACCCCCCACGCCTCCGACATCGTCCGGAGGACATGCTCTTTTGCCCGCCATACACATAACCGGCGTTTCGTACTGTTTTAGTTTATAATTCGTTCTTTCTAAAATAACAGAATGACTCCAGTTATCGCCAAAATCATAAAGATATTCAAACTCGGTATCTTTTAGTTTTACAAGTTTATTTAACGCGAATAACCCTTCTTCTAAAATTTCATCGTCTTCTTCCATGTATTCGAGTTCTGGTTCTTCGGTATATTTTATACCGCCTATATTGAATTCATGAAGGTGAGAATCGTTAAACCCCATCACTATTTGTATAATATCATGCAGCCTGTCGAGTATAATATCTGACGGAACGATAAATCTCCGCCATATAACAGGCTTTATTTCTTTTAATTCTATTCGCAATACGTAAATTTTATTTGCCATTTATCTATATCATATACCGAATTAAAGTAAATTTTACTTTGTTATCAACAATTTGTCTGACTATTTTTCGGACGCCGTCAAATTGCCGTATATCTCTATAATTATTTATTTATCAAATTTGTATAATTAAAATTAGATATAGCACAATCATTCAATTGTTTATTGTTACAAATTTGTATAATTAAATGTAATATTACATTCCTTAA
>JAKACI010000159.1 GCA_021821565.1 bacterium
GCGAGATAAGCATAGTCAGCTTTCCGGATATTTTAAGAAAAATTAAAAAAGTTTTAAATGCCGGTTCGGCGTCCGTCGAAATAGAATTTCCTTATTTTATCGAAAAAACCGCCCCCGTTAGCGGCAAAAAAAGTTTAATGGAATATATTTGCAGTTATAAAGGTACAATTAAAGGCAAAAATAATAGCAATTCCGAAGGACACGGGAATAAAGACTGCATAGACGATATTTACACTGATACGGATAAAGATAAAGCCGTGTCGGCGGATAAGCGCAGTAAAAAAAAGGGAAAACAGATTTTAAATCCACTCCCCCTTAGTTCTTTTAGTTCCGAATGTTCCGAAAAAGAAGAAAGCATTATCATAATAGGCATTAAAGTGCCTATAAATACCCTCTGTCCATGTTCTAAAGAAATATCTAAATACGGCGCGCATAATCAAAGAGGAGCTGTTTCCGTTTCACTTGAATTTTCTAAATTAATTTGGTTTGAGGATATAATAAACGACGTTGAATCGTGCGCGAGCGCTCCTATATATTCTCTTTTAAAAAGAGCGGACGAAAGGTTTTTGACCGAGCATGCTTATGAAAATCCTATGTTTGTAGAGGATATAGTCAGGTGCGTGGCAGATATATTAAAGAAAAATAAGAATATAAAATGGTTCAGGGTTGAAGCTGAAAACTTTGAAAGTATTCATAATCATAACGCTTATGCAATGACGGAAAGCGGACTCCAAAATTGCCGATAAAAATTAAATTGTAAATTATTAAAATATGAATTAAATAACTTTATAATGTGTATATAAAAGTTAAATTATTAAGCTATAAATTATAATTTTAAATTACAGAACAATATATTTAATATATTACCTTAAATGAATTTAAAAATTTTTATAAGAGGATAATAAAATATGCTAAGGTTTATGACGGCCGGCGAATCTCACGGAAAAGGACTTGTCACGATAATAGATAATTTTCCCGCGGGTTTAAAAATCGATGAATATTTTATAAATGAAAAGTTAGCCTTGAGGCAGTCAGGCTATGGAAGAGGCGCAAGACAAAAGATAGAAACCGATAAAATAGAGTTTATTTCAGGCGTAAGAGGCGGATTGACGACAGGTTCGCCTATCTCGTTTTTCATTAAAAATAAAGACTATGAAAACTGGTTAAAAAGAATGGATGTTTATAAGCCTGTTCATGAAGATAGCAAAATTCACATTCCGAGACCGGGACATGCGGATTTTGCAGGTTCTATAAAATATAATCTTGATGATATAAGAAATGTTTTAGAACGTTCAAGCGCCAGAGAAACAGCTTCAAGGGTCGCAGTAGGGGCTATATGCGAGATACTTCTGAGAGAATTCGGTATAGAGTTTTCTTCGGCAGTGTTAAGCATTGGCGGCGTGGGCGACATAACAACAAGCGGCGACATAGCGGAAGCGGATTTTAATTTATTCGACGAAAAAATTTTAAACAACATTAAAAACTCAGATTTAAGAATACCTTTTCCCGATAAAGAGCAGCGTATAAAATCCCTGATAGATGAATTTAAAAAAGAAGGCGACTCGGCAGGCGGGGTTATTATAGCGCAGGTCAAAAACACTCCTATAGGTCTCGGAAGTTTTACTCAATGGGACGAAAAATTAGATGCGCATATTGCGATGTCTATGATGAGCATACAGGCGATTAAAAGCGTAGAAATAGGCGCAGGCGTAAAGTCAGGTTATATGCGCGGTTCTGATTTCCAGGATTCTATTTATATCAATTCCGGAAAAAAATATTACAGAAAAACCGATAATGCAGGAGGCATAGAAGGCGGAATGTCAAACGGAGAGATTATTTCCGTCAAGTGCGCAATGAAGCCTATTCCAACGCTTATGAAGCCGTATTTAGACACGGTGGATTTGATGACCGGCGAACAGGAAAAAGCTTTTCTTGAGAGAAGCGATGTGTGCGCCGTTCCGGCTGCTTCCATAGTGTGCGAAGCCGCTTTATCATATTCTATATGCCTTTTTTTTCTAAAAAAATTCGGCGGCGACAGCATTGTTGAGATAATACGGAATTACGAAGGTTATAATAAGCAGGTTTATAATGAAAATAGATTGATTTATAAGTAAAAAAGGTCTATAATTAGTACTATATTTAGTATAAAATAAAAACATAAATATATCAATAAAGCAAAAGATTAAATGAGGATAGTCTATATGAAAACAATTTCAGCAAATATTACGATTAGTGTTTCCGAGTTAAAAAAAAATCTGAGCGCCGTTATAAAAAAATCTAAAGGAGAACCTATTGCCGTATTAAATCATAATACCCCCACCGCCTATCTTGTACCGTCAGATACTTATGATGAGATTATATCAAGATTAGAGGATTATGAGCTCAGTTTAATTGTCAAACAGAGAGATGCGGAAAAATTCCAAGCGGTGGAAGTAAATTTAGATGAATTATAAATATAAATTAAAATTTGTACCTGCGGCATTAAAAGAGTGGGGTAAACTAGATAATTCCATAAAAGAACAATTTAAAAAAAAATTATCTGAACGCTTGACTGAGCCGTGCGTACCTTCAAGCCGGCTTCACGGATTTGAAAACCATTATAAAATAAAACTTAAATCGGCAGGCTATAGACTTGTATATGAAGTAGATAAAAATGAATTGGACGTTATTGTAATAGTTATAGATAGAAGGGATAAAATTTATAAAAAATTGAAGGACTAAAGTTAAAAAATATATGCTTTTCATAATGCCTTTTTATTTGCAAACGCTGTAGGGAGTAGAGGATAAAATAAATCGGATAAAATAAAATGAATAAAAATATTTTTTTAATCGGGTTTATGGGTGCAGGAAAAACCAAAATAGGCAAAATTTTATCTAAAAAATTAAATTATAATTTTTTAGATTCGGATGAAGTAATAGAAAGCAATGAAAAAATGACTATTACCGAATTATTTAATTTGAAAGGCGAAAATTATTTTAGAAATTTAGAAACTGAATTCATTAAAATTTTTTTGGATATTACTATAAATAAGAATACCGATATGAATAATAAATATACCGTTATTGCTACAGGCGGCGGAATGCCATGTTGTAATGATAATATTAAATTGTTAAAAAAAAAAGGCACGGTTGTTTATTTAAAAGCAAGACCTGAAACGGTATATGAAAGGATAAAAAAAGAAAGACACCGACCTGTTTTAGGACAAACCGGTTTTTCTATATCGGAGATAGAAAATTTATTAAAAAAAAGAGAGCGATTTTACTGTAAAGCCGATTTAACTATATATACCGACGGAATTTCTCTTGAGGGGACTGCCGAAGAAATAAAAATATTTTTAAACGATATGTTTCGATAATTTTTCTTTTTTCCACTAAAGAACTGAAATGTATTGACGCATTTTTTAATGTATGATATATTTATACATACTTAATATTATGTATAGAGGAAATACATTATGATAGACATTAAAGAAAAAGCCGTAAGGAAAAATATAACTTTATCGCCTGAAACAGACAATGATTTAAAAATGCTTTCTTCTATAGCTATGCTGCCTCAAAGTAAAGTTATAGAAATGCTTATAGAAGAAAAGGCAAAGGACATAAAAAAAAATAAAAAACTTGAAGCTCTTATCGGATTGAAAGGATTTGCCACCGGAGTTTTTGGAGAAAAGAAACTTAAAGATTTAAAAGGCGATAACTTTGAGTAAAATTTTTATAGATGCTAACGTGCTTATAGATAATTTTGACGGCGAGAGGGAATTTCACGTCCAGAGTTATGAAGCATTGAATTATGCTATAAGAGAAAATATAAACATTTACACAAGTTCCGATATAATTACGACTATATACTACGTATTAAAAAAAAGGTTTCCCGATGTCATAGAATATATAAAAAAGCTTTCCGTTATATGCAATATAGTCGGATTTAACAATAATGACTTAAATAAAGCCGTATATCTTATAGAAACAGATATAAATAATACTTTTAAAGATTTAGAAGATGCCATACAATATGTTATAGCAAAAAAAATAAATTGCGATTTAATAATTTCTAACGATAAAAATTTCCCTCAAAAAGATATAAAGGTTGTTTCTTCCATAAAATTTATAGAAAAATAATTTAAAAATATAAAGAAAAATACTAAAGTTTTATTTCATTAATGACGATAATTAATCAAAGGAATGATAATATAAATATAAATATTAGAAAAATAAATTAAAATTATTTTGTTATTTTAATTCTTTATTCTATTTAATTAATTATAATTTAATTTTGTGTTATAAGTTCTT
>JAKACI010000160.1 GCA_021821565.1 bacterium
CATTTGAAGACTCATATAATGTTTCAAGAATCTACTTCGGTTATTGCAAAAGTATTTAATAGTATCGGTATTGATTCCGTAGTTATAGCAGACAAAGTATTTCAAAAAATTAGAGAAAGAAAAAACAGAAGCGATGAAAATAGAAGAAAATACGATCTTCCTTATACTTTAAGACAGCATGCTATTAATTTAAGCAAATTGGCAGTTATGGATAAACTATCGTTAGTTTTTGACAGGGATGCGGAAATTACTAAAGTTATGGAGATATTGTGCCATATAGACAGATCTAATTCCGTTATGATTGTCGGTGAGCCGGGTGTAGGTAAAACCGCAATAGTGGAGGGATTAGCCAGAAAAATAGAACTGGAACCTTACAATGTTCCGCCGAGGCTTAGAAATAAAGTTATAGTAAATCTTCAAATGAATTCGCTTATAGCAGGCACTGTTTTTAGAGGCATGTTTGAAGACAGGATGGAAAAAATAATAAATGAGATTAAATCAAGAAAAAACATTATTCTTTTTGTTGACGAAGTTCATTCAATCATAGGAGCAGGTTCTGCGATAGGAGTACCCAGCGATGCGGCAAATATTTTAAAATCTTCTCTTTCCCGCGGCGATGTTCAGATAATAGGCGCTACGACTTTATCGGAATATAAAGAATATATTGCGGACGATGAAGCTCTTGCAAGAAGATTCAGACTTGTGTATGTTAAAGAGCCGTCAATTGAAAGTACTAAAAGAATTATGTACGGATTAAAAAGAAGATTTGAAGACTCATATAATGTTGAAATAACAAAAGAAGCAATAGACGAATCAATTAATCTTTCATCAAGATACAGCAGGTCATTAAGACTTCCCGATAAAGTAATAGGCTGGTTAGATACTGGATGTGTCAAAGCGGAAATATATTCCGAAGATAAAACCGTGAGGAAAGAAAATATTTATCAGGTCGTATCGCAGGAGACTAATATACCTATTGATTTGATTAAGCGTGATGTACTCGAAAGATTTCAGGATATGGAAGATTTCTTTTCTAAAAGAATAGTCGGACAAACCGAAGGAATAGAATCTCTTGCCAAACATATAAGGCTCAACAAGGGTCCGCTGAAAGAAAATTATGACAGACCCGACGGGGTACTGCTTTTTTTAGGTCCTACCGGTGTAGGAAAGACTGAAACCGCAAAAGCGTTGGCAGAATATATGTTCGGTTCTCCAAAAAATTTGATAAGGGTTGATATGTCAGAGTATAAAGACGGTTCCATTGCGGTAGATAAACTTATAGGAATGCCTCGCGGAATTGTCGGCTCTTCAAGGGGAGGTATTCTTTCCAATCAGGTAAAAGATAATCCTTTTTCAGTTATTTTATTAGATGAAATAGAAAAAGCGAGCGATATGGTCTTTAATCTGTTCTTACAGGTTTTTGACGAAGGATTTTTAACCGACGGAAGAGGGAAAAGAGTATATTTTTCTGATTCTATAATTATAATGACTTCAAATCTCGGTTCGCATGAATTTTCTAGATTTACCAAACCGCTGGGATTTATTGAATCTTCCGATGTTATTAAGTCTATCAAATCTACAATTAACAAAGAAGTTGAGAATCATTTCTCGCCTGAGTTTATTAATAGAATAGATGATGTCGTAATTTTTTCTCCGCTTACAAAAGATGAAGTTAAGAAAATTGCGTTATTGCATATAGAAAGCATTAATAGAAGCATGGCTAATTATGAAAAATCATTAATCGTATCAGACGATGCGTTGGATAAACTTGTTGAACTCGGCTTCAGTGCTAAATACGGAGCAAGATTTTTAAAAAGAACAATGGACGATATAATAAAAGTTCCCCTTACATTAAAATGGAACGACGGATACAGGTTTATCGCCGAATTAAAAGACGGTAAAGTGCATGTTGAAGCTGATAAAAATTATAAAAAAGAAAAGTTAAACAATAATAAAAGTATGCTAATTAAAGAAACTATTGGAGAGGAGCCCGACTATGTTTGAAGAATCTAAAAATGATGACGGTAAGGATAGAACGGATAAACATACGGATAAGAATGATAGCGATAGCCCTGAAGGAAAAAGTTTTAAAGTTGTTGATAAAAGATTATTTTCAAAAGACGGTACGTCTAATAAAGACAGCGGGCAGGAAATTAAAACTAAAAATGATACAGAAAAATCTGAATCTGCGCATAGTAATATTTATGAAGAAAAAAATATAGAAAGCGAAAAAACAAGAACGGAATCATATGATAATACCAAAAGTGAAATAATCGGCGATAACAAGAAAAGCGAATTTAGCGCAATTGATAATAACGATAATAATATGGACGAATTAAAAGCGGATTTTTCTACTTTTGTTTATTCTCTTAACGCTCAAGCTTTATTCTATCTTGGGAAACTTCCAAATCCTATGACCGGAAAATATGAAAAAGATTTAAAAACGGCAAGATATTTGATTGATACGATAGATATGCTTTTTAATAAAACAAAAGGTAATCTTGATGAAAATGAGTCAAAATTAATTACAAATATACTATATGATTTAAAAATGTTTTATGTTAATGAAAAATAAGATTTCAAAAATTAGTTGTATAATTCAATAAAAGGATTAATTCAACCGGGGGTATTATGGATTACGTAAATTTAGGCATACTTATAGTTACTCTTGGCTTTGTCATCGGGGTTTATGTTCATACTGACAAAAAGATTGGTAAATTGTCGGATGAAATTAAGGAAGTAAATAAAAATCTTTCCGATAAAATAGATGCAAACAACAAAGCTTTAACAGATAGGATGGATAGATTATACGACATACTGGTTCATATGGGGTTTAGAGACAAAGGATATAGAGATAAAGCAGCAAATGAATAAGAATCCAATTTAAACCATAGTTCCGGAATTGTCGCTCAGCATTTTTGTAATGCTAATTATTTAATAAAATTAATAAGTTATAAAAACACAGAACAGGACTGAAAATCCTCATATGCGTTTTTTGCTTAAGCTTAGACAAATTTTACTTTTACGGAGAAGTTTTAAATGAGATTAGACAATTTCACTATAAAATCGCAAGAAGTTATTGAATTAACAATAAATACCGCAAAAGAATCTAAAAATCCCGAAATTACCGATTTGCATTTGCTTTTTGCTATTTTAAGCTATGATGACAGTATGGCTGTGTCTTTATTTAAAAAAGTAGGAGCAGACACGAATAAAATATTAAACGATGTTGAAAGCGCTCTCTCGTCCCTCGCTTCTGTTCAAGGAGGAGCCTTAGAGCCTAATTTTTCTTCCTCAATGCGATTAATACTGGATTTTGCCGATAAAGACAAGACCAATATGAAAGACGATTATGTTTCCGTTGAGCATTTAATTCTTGCTCTTTTTGACGTAAGAGATACAAAATCTTTTGATATTTTAAAAAATAACGGATTAAATAGAGATATTGTTCTTAAAGCGCTCTTAGAAATAAGAGGCAACTCTAGAGTATCCGACCAAAACCCCGAAGATAAATATCAATCTTTAGAAAAATACACGGTAAACTTGACAAAAATGGCAAGAGCCGGAAAAATTGACCCTGTTATAGGCAGAGACGATGAAATTAGAAGGCTTATGGAAGTTCTTTCAAGAAGAACTAAAAATAACCCTGTACTGATAGGAGATCCAGGAGTCGGCAAAACTGCTATAGTAGAAGGATTAGCAAGGAGAATTGCGGACGGAGACATCCCTGAAATTTTAAGAGACAAAACGGTATTATCGTTAGACTTAGGATTATTGATAGCGGGAGCTAAATATAGAGGTGAATTTGAAGATAGGCTTAAAGCGGTTGTCAAGGAAATAACCTCTTCCGAAGGGAAAATTATAATATTTATTGATGAACTTCATACGCTTGTCGGCGCCGGCAAAACCGAAGGCGCTATGGACGCGTCTAATCTTTTAAAACCTGCTCTTGCAAGAGGCGAGCTGCGGGCTATAGGGGCAACGACACTTGATGAATATAGAAAGTATATAGAAAAAGACGCCGCTTTAGAGAGAAGATTTCAGCCTGTTTTTGTAGATGAGCCGTCAGTAGAAGATACAATAGCTATTTTAAGAGGTCTCAAAGAACGCTATGAGGCTTACCACGGTATAAGAATTAAGGATTCGGCTATAATTGCGGCGGCTACGCTTTCTCACAGATATATAACAGACAGATTTCTGCCTGACAAAGCAATAGATTTAATTGACGAATCCTCTGCTAAACTCAGGATAGAAATTGATTCTTTGCCTACCTA
>JAKACI010000161.1 GCA_021821565.1 bacterium
AAGAAAAAAATAATGCGGAAGGTAACAATGCGGCGGGTAAGATTAAAAACAGTAATGAATATGATAGCAGTAACGGCGGCAATAACAAATATCATGGTAAAAATAGCAAAAATCAAAATATAGGCGAATTAGATTTAGATAAAGAAACATTAAGTAAAGAATTAAAAGATATTTCGGAAAAGATATTGTCCAATCCTTTAATAGAAAATTTTGAAATTGAGATTAAATAATAATATTAAATAATGATAAAATTTTAATGGAAAATAAAAAAATCAACGCCGGTATTACTGTTTTTCCGGGTTCTAATTGCGATATTGACGTTTATTATGCGCTAAAAGATGTTTTTAATCTTAATGTGACTTTTTTATGGCATAAAGATGAATTTCATAATTTTAAAAAGTATGATTTTATTGTTATACCCGGAGGTTTTTCGTACGGAGATTATTTAAGGGCTGGAGCTTTGGCGGCAAGAAGCAGAGTAATGGAGTCAATAAAAGACTATGCAGGCGGCGGAGGTATTATTCTTGGTATTTGCAACGGCTTTCAGATACTTTTAGAATCAGGATTGCTTAAAGGAGCAATGCTAACTAATAAATCATTAAAATTTGAATGCAAAGATGTATATATAAAGAATACAGGCAATAATAACCAAAATAATCCTTTTACGTGCCTTATAAATAAAGATGCAGTATTAAGGCTTCCTATTGCTCATCATGACGGAAATTATTTTGCCGAAAAAAAAGAAGTAGATTATTTGTTTTCGGCAAATCAGATTGCTTTTCAATATTGCGATGCGGCAGGCATTACATCGGATGAATCCAATCCTAACGGTTCTATTAAAAATATCGGAGGATTATTTGGAGAAAAATTCAATATATTAGGTCTTATGCCTCATCCTGAAAGAGCTTCCGAAAAAATATTGGGAAGCGATGACGGGGCAAAAATATTTAATTCTATTATTTATTACGTAAAAAATAAATAAAAATACCTATGAAAATAACTATGGCAAATAATAAATATGACAGCGGCAATATCAATATTAGCGGCGATGATAATATTGTAGACGAAAATTACGCGCAATTCGGTTTATCTTTGGAAGAATATAAAAAAATAGCAGATATTTTGCAAAGAAAGCCTGATGATTTTGAAATTGGTATATTTTCAGCTATGTGGTCCGAACATTGCAGCTATAAAAGTTCAAAAGTCCATTTGAAAAAATTGCCGTCAAAAGGCGACAGTGTAATTATAGGTCCGGGAGAAAATGCAGGAGTTATAAAATTTGACGATGATTATGTTCTTGTGTTTAAAATGGAAAGCCATAATCACCCTTCTTTTATAGAACCTTTTGAAGGTGCTGCCACAGGAGTCGGCGGCATTATGCGCGATATTTTTACAATGGGAGCAAGACCTATAGCAAATCTCAATTCGCTAAGATTTGGAAATTTTAATCATCCTAAAACCCCTTATTACTTGTCTGAAGTCGTAAAAGGTATAGGTTTTTACGGAAATTGTATGGGGGTTCCTACCGTAGGCGGCGAAGTTGTTTTTGATTCTTGTTATGACGACAATATACTTGTCAATGCTTTTACTATAGGAATAGCCAGAAAAGACGGTATATTTCTTTCGTCTGCATGCGAAGAAGGAAATCTTGTCGTATATGTCGGTTCTGCCACAGGAATGGACGGAATTAACGGAGCTACTATGGCTTCAGGCGAATTTGACGCAAAAAAAGACAAAAAAAGAAGCACCGTTCAGGTTGGAGACCCTTTTACGGAAAAATTACTTCTTGAAGCATGTCTTGAAGCAATGGATAAAAAGCTTATTGTTTCAATTCAGGATATGGGAGCGGCGGGATTAACCAGTTCTTCCTTTGAAATGTCCGAAAATAGCGGCAAAGGTATGATTTTTGATCTGGATAAAATTCCTTTAAGAGCTTCAAAAATGACGCCTATTGATATTATGCTTTCAGAATCTCAGGAAAGAATGCTTCTGGCATGCAAAAAAGAAAATTATAAAGAACTTGAAAAAATATTTGCAAAATGGGATTTAAACTGCGTTGTTATAGGCGAGGTCATCAAAGAAAAGGTAATAAAATTCAATTATAAATCTAAACCGTACCATGATTTATCTGTTGAAGCCGTTGTTAATGGTCCTTCTTACGATAGACCTTTTACGGTTCCGTCTTATATAAAAAATATAAAACAATTTTCTCCCGATGATTACAGAATGCCGAAAAATTTTAATTCTATCGCTGAAAGAATAATATCGCATCCTAATATTGCTTCTAAGCATTTTATTTATCGCCAATATGATTATCAGATAGGAACTAATACAATAACAGGACCGGGTTCATCATGCGCCGTATTAAGATATAAACAGTTTGCCGATTTAACCGATAATGAAAAAAAAGATAGCGCAGGCAGTATTAAAAATTTCAATAACGGTATAAATAATAATAGCAATGCCAATAATAACATTAATATCAGCAATAGTAATAACAATAGCGTTGCCAATAATAGCGATAGTATTAGCAATATCCATAGTAATAGTAATAGTAATAGTAATAGTAATAAAGGAATATTACTAAATTCTAATTGCAATTCAAAATATTGTTATTTAAATCCCTATAAAGGCGCGATGCTTGCAGTAATAGAATGTGCCCGTAATATTTCGGCAAGCGGAGGAACACCGGCTGCTATAACAGACTGCCTTAATTTTGCCAGTCCCGAAGATACGGAAATTATGTGGCAATTTAAAGAATCCATAAGAGGTATTGCCGACGCCGCTATAAAATTCAATACGCCGGCAGTTAGCGGTAATGTGAGTTTGTATAATGAAACGGCAGGAGCCGGAAAAATTTATCCTACCCCTGTAATCGCTATGGTAGGCTATATAGACGATGTTAATAAAGCAATTACTTCGTATTTTAAAGACATAGGAGACGATATTTATTTGCTCGGACGACTTTCCGGCAATTTAGGCGGAAGTTTATTTATGGAGCTTGTCCATAATGATTTTATGCAGGAACCGCCGACTATTGATATTGATTATGAATTAAAACTTCATGGTTGTTTAAGAGGTTTAATCAGCGAAAGATTGTTAAAAAGCGCATCTGATATTAGCGAAGGCGGTCTTTTTACAGCTTTGGCGGAGTCGGCAATTTCATCAAAATCAAATAAAAATTTAGGAGTAATTGCAGAAATTCATAAAACTTCATTAAGAAACGATATGCTTTTGTTTTCGGAATTTGAACAGGCTTTTGTTATTAGCGCAGACCCTTCGGATGAAAACAAGATTTACGAATTGGCAAAAAATGCGGATATTGAAATTGAAAAAATAGGTAAGACAGCAATAGATATGATAAAATTTAATAACACAATAGAGCTAAAAAGTGATATAATAAAAAAAGAATATTATAGCGTTATAGAAAGATTATTTACATACAATTAAAAAATAAAAATATTTTTTAATTTATTAAAGAGCGGGTTACTATTTATATTATTATTTATATAATTTATAATAATAAAATTTACTATAACATTCTAACTCAAATATTAATAAAATTAAGAAAATGGAAGAAATTAGCGAAGAGTGTGGAGTATTTGGTATTTATAACCATGAAGAATCCACAAATATAACATATTTAGGTTTATATGCACTGCAGCATAGAGGACAGGAATCATGCGGAATTGCATCATCCGACAATCGTAATATATATTTTCATAAAAATATAGGCTTAGTTAATGATGTATTTAACGAAACCACTCTTGGCAGGATAAAAGGCAAGCATGCCATAGGGCACGTCAGATATTCTACTTCGGGAGAAACTCTAATTAAAAATGCGCAGCCGCTTATCGCAGATTATTATTACGGTTCCATTTCCGTAGCCCATAACGGAAATTTAACTAATGCAAATATTATTAAGAAAGAATTAGAAGAGAAAGGTTCTATATTTTATTCAAGCTCCGATACCGAAGTTGTTATTCATTTAATTGCTTCATCAAAAGAAAGATTTTTAGCTGACAGAGTTATTAGCTCGTTAGAAAAAATTAAAGGCGCTTATTCATTTTTATTTTTATCGGAAAATGAAATGATAGCCGCAAGAGATCCTTTCGGTTTTCGTCCTTTAGTTATGGGAGAACTTGAAGGTTCCGTTGTTTTTGCTTCCGAAACATGCAGTTTAGATTTAATAAACGCAAAATACATACGTGATGTCAAACCC
>JAKACI010000162.1 GCA_021821565.1 bacterium
AACCAAAAAGAAAAATATAATCCTGAAAGCCTTTTGAACCTTGCAAGTATATCTGCCGATATTGTAGAATAAGCATGCCCTATATGAGGTATGTCATTAACGTAATATATAGGGGTCGTTACATAAAAAAACTTTTTATTAATTTCCATTTTTAATTATAAAATTATTAATTATTTATTAGTTCTGTTCTTCTGCGGCGGACTCAGGAACGGCAGCGACAATCTCTGAAATTTCTTCTTTAAGCTCCCGACTGCCGCATCCGCAGCCGTCATCATCCGAAGAACAGAACATAAAACAGCATAAAAGCCTGCCGCATGACCCTATCATCCTTCCTGAATTCTGTTTTTGAAATTTAGCGCTTGCAGCCTTCAGAGTAATAGGCGCAAGTTCTTTTATGACAGAATTACAGCAATACATTCTGCCGCATAAACCAATTCCCCCAAGCAGTTTACATTCATCACGTATATTGATTTGGCGCATTTCTATTCTTAAATGAAATTTTGCCGCCAGAACCTTAACTAATTCTCTAAAATCAACTCTTTCTTCAGCGCTATAATAAAAAACCATCTTATTTTCTGTGGAAAGATATTTAACTTTAAGAAGCTTCATTGATAAACCTAATTCCTTAACTTTTTGATTGCAAAAAATAAATCCTTCATCTTCCTTAGGATGATATTGAAACTGGCTCGTATTTTCGGTACCGCTTACTTTTCTTAACACTAAAGGCAATTGAGTATCTGGACTTGACGGTTCCTGTATAATATTTTTAATTTCGGGCATTTCAGACGCAACGCCTAGAAAAATCTTACCGGCTTTTTTAACTAAGACTTTATCGTTAATTGTAATATTTAAAGCGCAGGCATTAAATTCTTCGGATTCAGCACCTTCGTATAGTTTTATTTTTACTGTTCTCATATTTTTTATATTTTATTTCCATTGTATTTATTATTGTTTAAATTTAAGATAATTTAAAGTGAATTTAGTTTTATATTCTTGTTCTTATTATTATTTTGTTGTTATTGTTCTTATTATTATTCTTATTCTTGCTCTTATATTGTTATTAAAATAATTTTAAAATTGCTTGCTAAAACAATTACTTTGATTGCTATATTTCTGAAAAATATCTGTCCAAAGAAATATGCTTATTTAGATTGTAATTAAGATTATTGATACGGTTTAAAGTAATTTCAACCATTTCGGATAATTTTTTTTTGTCTAAATTATTAAGCCGGGATATTTTTTTTATTTCTTCGTAAATATCTACATTATATATTAATTTTATATTTTTTGTAACTAAATAAACTAAAATGTCTCTCAAGATAAGAAGCATAATTTCAAAAATATAGCCCTCGTCTATTATTATATTTATATTTATATTATTATTTAGATATATATCGTTATTAATATTTAAAGAATTATTTTTAATAAAAGTTTCGGAGGAATCTGATTGGATTATATTTTTCTTTTTGGTTTTACTGTTTATTTTATTATCAATTTTATTATTTTTACTGCCGTTTTCTTTATAATTTTTTAAAATATTATTAAATTTGTCAGACATATTATAATTATAAAAAGGCAATTTTTTATTAAACGATTCGCTAATAAAAATATCAAAAATATCATTGCGAAGTTTTATATAATTGCCTGAAATAAGATTTGCCAAATTTGACATACTGCCTCTTGCAAGTCTTGCATAAGCCCGCAATATATCATCATTATATCCGCTATTTTCATTGAAACAGTTTTTGGCATATTCAAACAATATTTCTTCCCGTATCGGCTTAAAATTGACAACCATACATCTTGATATTATAGTAGGCAAAATATTATTCAGATTTGCGGTTATTAAAATAAATACTGTTTTTTCGGGAGGCTCTTCTAAAATTTTCAAGATTGAGTTCATTGCACCGACATTCATTCTGGAAATATCGTCCACAATGACAAATCTATGCATATTGTTCGGAGGCAAAAGGGAAAGAGATTTAGCTAAACTATTAATTTTTTCTATATTAATAAGCCCTTTTTCATGTTCTATATAAATTATATTAGAACTTGTCTTGTTAAGTATTCCTGCGCATGAAGGGCATTCTCCGCAAGGATAGGCTGAATTGCGATAAGCTGAATCGTCAGAATTATTTATATTTAAATAGCTTTCATCTTTACCTTTGTCTTTACCTTCATCTTTAATTAATAAATTGTTTAAATTATTTTCATAGTCTTCGTCTGTATCTTTATCTTCATCTTTATTTTTATCGTTAATTAATAAGCTGTTGAAATTATTTTCATAGACTCCGTATTTGATTAATTTATTACTTAATTTATTACTTAATTTATTACTATTATTAAAATCTAAACATAATACCGAAGAGGCGAATGAAAAAGCCGTAAATTTTTTTCCTATTGATTCCTGCCCGTAAAATATAAGACCTGATGGAATCCTGTCTTTTAAAATTAAATTGTTTAAAAAAGTTAATTCGCTTTTATGTCCTGATACCTTTGAAAATCCGTAAGGATAATTATTCATAATAAAGAAGATATATCGGATAAAATTTCAAGCACTATTTCGTCGGAAGTCTGGGAAGCATTTATTAATTTAATTCTATTTTGATACTTTTTGTAAAGTACTTTATAGTTATCTCTGACTTTAGAAAAAAAATCAATTGATTTAACATCAAACAAACTCTTTTCATTTTTTTTTGATATTCTTTTGCTTGCTGCTTCGGGGTCTAAATCAAGTAAGTAGGTTCTATCTATTTTTATATCATTTATTTCAAGAATGAAATCATTTATTTTTATGATAAATTCTTTTGCTTTTTTAATTTTAGATTTATCCGCTGTTTTTTCAAAACTTTGATAAGCAAACGTAGAATCTATAAATCTGTCGCATATAACAATATCATAATCTTTAATTTTATGTTTAATACTGCTCAAATGAGCAGTTCTATCCGATGAAAATAAGAACAGGCAAATTAATTTATAGGATATTTCATCTAAATTATTAATATATTCATATAATAAATTATTTCCTTTACCGCTATTTTTTAAAATATAGTCTTTAATAAAAACACCTAAGGGTTCATCGGTAGGCTCCATAGTATAAAAAACTTTTAAACCTTTTGCCTGAAGTCTATTTTTTATTTCATATCCTGCCGTAGTTTTTCCGCTTCCGTCAATTCCTTCAAGAGTGATAAATAAATTATTGCGCATTATTAGTTACCTTTATCCCGTATAAAAACTATAAAACCGCCCTTTTGGTTTATTATATAATAGCTTATCGTATAATATGAGTTGATAAGCAAAATAAACAATAACTTTAGAAGTCATTAGAAGTCATTTATCAATAAAATAATATCATTAAAAATGGAAAGAGGCAACTCAAAAATTACCGCTTTTAGAAGGGAGTAATAAGATAAAAGCAGAAATAAAAAACCCCGAAGCGGTTAGCTTCGGGGTTAAGCTATATTGCTCAACAAAGTTGAACCGATACAGATTTAGAAATTCCAGATAAGGGCAGAACCTAATGCCGCAATATCCTTATGTGCGGCTGTAGATGGAACACCGCCCGTAGAAGTATCAGAGAAACTATCTACGCCGTTTCCAGTAAATACATAAGCGCCCCATGCCTGAAATGCTAAAGTCTTTGTAAAGTGATGGGTATAATTCAGATCTAATTCTGTTCCAATATCATGTCCGCCGAACATTGCACTAGAGTAATTATTTCCAGGAATAGTGAGATTTGTTTTAATCCATGATGCATAAATGACAGATTCCTGTAAAGCGTTCATTCCCGGCAAATGCTCAGTTAAATCCACCATGCCGACTAATTTGTTAGAAAGATTGCTGCCTAATGCCCATGGCGTTCCGCCGTAAATATAGCCGACACCCGGAGAACTCATCTGAATTGTCTGCCAATTTGAACCTATAACATCTCCGAATAATGTTCTTGTATTTTGAATCTGCGAATAGTATGTAAAATTGTAATGCCCCGCAGAAATAGGAGCGCCGTATCCGAATTTTGCGCCGACGCTGACTGGAATTGAGATATTATGAAACAGATACGAACCTGTTGCATAGATATCATAAGAACTGACGGCATCGTACTGATGTCCGTTTGTTGCCGGAACAGGTAAATAACTGTTAAGGGCAGAAACGCTCCCGTCTGCAGCTGTTATTGCCGCGCTTGAAGCAACAATACGCCCGTCGAAATAATCAAATT
>JAKACI010000163.1 GCA_021821565.1 bacterium
ACAATAATAGTCAAACAATGTTTCCTGCGGATACCATTTAAACGGAATTGCAACTATTTCCGCTTGATACCCCCTTTTAACCAATTCATCCTTTAATAATTCTGCAAGTATTTCCGCTCCGCCTTTTATAAACGGTACCTGAACCGTGGCAATTGCTATTTTCAAAATAATTTTCCTTTTTGGCTATTCTTTGACTATTATTGTTTTTACAATTCAATCGGTAAATAATCGCTTAATCGTTTCTTAAATATTTTCAGCTATTATATCATCATCAAACCTTGAAACGCAGTTTGTATAGCCATTTTCTACTAAGTAATCTTTATAGTTTTCATTTTCGGATATTATCTTAATCGCCGATGAATAATACCTGATATCGTCATCAAATAAAAGTTGATTATTACCTATTGTTTCAACGATAGCAGAAGTTTTTTTTGCTAAAACAGGCAAACGCAAATATTGAGCTTCTACGATAGGCATAAAAAAACCTTCATTACCACTGACGCAAAGAAAAAAATCGCATCCAAGATAATACGATATTAATTCATTATCATTTACTTCACCGATAAATTCTACATTTTCCTGAAGTCTATATTTATTAATCAAGTAATTTAATTCATTATTATATTTAATTAATCCATCTCTACCATTATAATTATTTTTTATTAACAGATATAACTTTATTTTATCATCATAATGCTCAATGTAGTCTTTTATGATTTCAAACATCATTTTATGCCCATTATTTAGATTGATTCTGCCAACAAACAATAGGTTCATACTATTGGAATAAATCAATTCTGACAATATTTTATCGTCTGGTTTTACATTATTCCAATGTTTTAACTTGTTATTTGTTATATATTCATGCATGGTCATAGTAATTTATGATATAGTCTTTAATTTTTAAGTTTAACTTCGATTTAATGGCAGCAAAAAATTATAATTGGAAATATACTGTGCATCAAAGATGAAGATGCGTTAGTTAAATTAGCATTACAAAGAATTATAATTGAACTACACTCTACACTGCTTATATCTGCGATATTTGCAAATGATTATAAAATAACTATAATTTAAATCCTATCACCGCATAATCCATTTCATTATAAAAGTTTTCGGTTATAAATTTATTTTCTTCAGAAACATTATAATAATCGGAGTATTTATGCAGCCTTTTAATTTCAACTTTATAAAACCCCCTGTCTTCCGCTATAAACTGCATAGTCATAGGAACTAAAGGTTTTATATGCGAAGGGTCGGTGTAAAAAGTGCAAGCCCCGACAATTAAATTCTCTGGGTTGGGTGTCTCAAAAATCACAACGCCGCCGGGCTTGAGAGCGCGGAAAGACTCGTCAAACAGCGCAATGAGCGTTTTAAAAGGCAGATGCTCTATTATATGAAAACCGGTTACCGCACATAGCGAGTTGACGGGAAGCGACCTTAAATAATCTATGGCATCCGCTTCAACAACGGAAAGATTTAGTTCCTGACATGTGTTAATCATAATTTTATTTAAATCTATTCCTTTAGCCGTAAAATTGTTTTCTTTCAAAAGCTCTATCCATTCGCCCCTGCCGCATCCGACATCTATTATTGGCGCGCCGGCAGTTTTATCAATTTTATCAACGGCTTCTTGAACAAACGGCAGATATACTTTTTGCCTGTTTTTGATATCCTGCCTTGTTCCTCTGAACTTATCTTCAAAGGTTGCATACATAGCATCAAAAATATGGTCTTCTTCTTTTAATATATTTTCTATCTGCCGTGTAGAAAGCGACTCCGATTCTGGAAGCCTCTTTCGCGCTTCCTCTAATATCAGCATCAGTCTTCTTTGCATATCTATAATGTTTAACTTATGGTCTTTTATTTGCCTGAAAATATCCTTATTTGTTTTATTGATACTGCCGTCAATCTCATTAAGCTTTGTCTGAAATATATTGACTTCTTCGATTGTTTTTGACTGAACGGCGGATAATTCGTTAAACTTTGTATTTATTTCTTCTAATGTTTTTGACTGAGCTGCGGATAATTTGCCCACTCTCCAGTCAATCTCATTAAGCTTTGTCTGAAATATATTGACTTCTTCGATTGTTTTTGACTGAACGGCGGATAATTCCTGAAAAATGTCAAGCATTTCATTGTTAACGGCGCGCTGCTCTCGGAATAAAAGCTCGTAAAATTTTAATATAATCCTCTGCAATAGTTTACTTTTATTAACGGGAAACCTGTTTAAAGCGTTGGGTATTTTTGTTCTAATCTGTGATTTTAACCTAACTTCGTTTATAAGCAGGTCAATTCTCTGTTTGGGAAAATTAATTTTATTACTCGCCATCATAGTCTGCACAATATGGTTATCAATATTATCATTATTATTTATATCATTATTTATATTTATGTCATCCGTTTTGCGTTTGACAACTTCATCTTTTATCTTTTGCATTATTTCTTCAACAGAAACACTCGGAATATTATTATCTATCATTGCGACTCCAATTATATAGTTTTAATACTCGTAAAATATAATCATTAATTTTTATGATTTTTATTATATTTAATATAGCAAAATTAAATTATATTTTCAATCTGAAAGAAAAAATTATATCAGTCCTTAAATTGCCTATAGAAAATTTATTTTCTATAGGCAATTTAAGGTAATATAATATATTTTTTATTATCATTATTATTCTTTTTAAAAAAATTGCACAAATCTCAATTTAATTATTATTAATACGTGATTTAAGCAATAAAATAGCATGAGCCCTCATAGGAAACAATATATGCTATTTGTGTTATAAATACTATAACTAATTTTACTTTATTATATATCATCTACTATCCTATCTGCTATTATTCTATCTACTATCTAATGTACGCAATATTGTATTAGCCCCCCCCCCTAATTGACTGGAATAAATAAAGTTAATTTAAAAAAAATTTCTTAAGAATTTTTTTATGCTATAATATTTTTTATTATATTAATTGTTCCGGTAATATGATTATGCTCCAATAAATTAAGAATGATTATGCTATTAAATAAATTGCAATTTTTTTTAAAGATATATATTTTTATGATTATAATATCTATAATCATAATGTTTTAAAAATATAAATAATATAAAATATAAAAACAAATAATTTAAATTTAAATAATATAAAAATATGCTTGAAAAACAAAACAAGTTAAATAAAAATACAGAAACAGAAACAGAAACAGAAACAAACATAAACATAAACATAAACATAAAGAATATTATTATATCGGCATATGAAGAATTTTTAAAGAGAATACCTTCAGGAAAAGAAGTGTCATACTGGCTTGAACAAATTATAGATTCAAAAATTACGTTAAAACAATTTTTTAACGCCGTAGCAAATTCAGATGAAATAAAAAATTTAGGTTTATGTCCCGATTTATATTTTGACTCAATGCTTAATAAACTTTATAAATTATTAACCGATAATCTATTAGATATAGAACAAACAGATGAAATAAAAAAAATTAGAACATGCGAATCGCTTGTATCTGACCGTGATATTGTTATGTTAAGATACATTTTATTTAACGATATTTCAATTAAAAATTTTATAGAAAAATCAAAAGATACTCAAAAAATTATTTATTTGCATATACCTAAATGCGCAGGAAATTCCGTTATGAAATATTTTGAATACGCTTTAGGGGAGAATAATTTGCTTAAATTCAATGTTAACGGATTTTTATTTGATAACGAAAAATGGATTGATGAAAATAAATCACTTTTTAGTAATATAAAATTTATTACAGGTGCACATATTGATATAAACGCATGCGAAAAAATTCCCGGCGATAATAATCTTATTATTACTTTTTTCAGAGAACCTAAATCACGAATATTAGACTCATATTATTATTTTAAATCCTTTAAATTATCTTATGTCTCTTCTTTGCCGAAAGAAAGGCAGGATTCAATTGTTCTTAATATTGTCAATACTCATGATTTCATAAGTTTTTTAAAAAACAAGAATTCATATGTAATAAATACAATCGACAATACCATAACAAGATGTTTAACAGGCTTTTTTATCAAAGAAAATTGCAATGTTGACGGCAATGATAAGTTATATCAAAATCCTGAAAGAACTCTTCAAATTGCCTTAAAAAATTTAGATAAAATTGCAACGATAGGTATTTTAGAAAAATTTAATTTATCTTTAAAACTTTTTTCAAAAATATT
>JAKACI010000164.1 GCA_021821565.1 bacterium
GGACAACCTTCCCTATTGTCCCCCGACTAAGCCCCCCGCACCTGATAAAAAAGATAATTCTTGAATTATCTTTAATATAATATCGCATTTAAAATGTTTTGTATATTCGCTATCGGAAATCATTATAAAAGCTTCTGAAAGCAATGCATCGCCGGCAAGAATTGCGGCAGCCTCCCCGAAAACTATATGATTTGTAGGTTTTCCTCTTCTTAAATTGTCATTGTCCATTGCAGGTAAATCATCATGTATTAGGGAATATGAGTGGACGAGTTCAATAGAGCATGCAAACGGAAGCAATTGCGATTTATTTTTAAACCCGAGACATTCTGCCGTTATGAGCAAAAAAATCGGGCGGATTCGTTTACCTTCGAGAGATACGGTATAATACATCGTATCTTTTACTGAAAAATTTTTATTAATTTTAGATATTTCGTTTGAAATATTTTTTTTTAATAAATTGTCATAATTATTGTTATAATTTTTTTGAAAATACTCAAATAAAAAATTATTTATAATTTTTTTATTTTCTTCTACGCAATTTTCTATTAAAAACATAATAAAATTAAATTTTAAAATTGAGGTTTATTGGATATATTATCATTATCATTACTCATCGCATCGCTGCCAATCGCATTTTCGGTATTTTTAAGAGTTTCAATGTCTATAATATCTGAAGGAATATCTAAAGGTTTTATTTTTAAATGACCGTTTTTTTCCGATGTTAATTCTTCAACTTTTTTTTCGGCGGCATCTAATTTATCAATGCAATATTTAGAATATACAACCCCTTCTTCATAAATTTTAAGCGACTCCTCAAGACCTAAATCTCCTTTTTCAAGGTTAGTAACATTTTCTTCAAGTTTTTTTAAAGCTTCTTCAAAACTCAATTTATTTAAATCTTTAATATTTATAGTCATAATATAATATTATAATCTATTATTCATTAAATTAAAAGCGTCAAATTACAACTTTTAATTTTTGTTTAATTTTTGAAATTTTTTTAATTAATATATTGTGTTATTGTGTATTGTATAATGTTATTTTGAAATATTAAATAGTGTAAATAAAATAAAAAAATTATAAATTAAAAATTAATTTATTGCATAAAATTTTATATATAATATAATGTATAAAAACAGTATAAATAATAATTAAATAAATAATAAACAAACTTTAATTCTTCCATAGGAAATTTATTTTCCGGATTCCCGCTTACGCGGGAATGACTTAGAGAGGATTTATAGTTTCATCCGCTGAGTGTCATTCCTGCGAATGCAGGAATCCAGTATTGCTTATTATTGAAATATCATTGATAGTTTCTATGGAAGAATTAAAGATAAATTAAGAAATAATAAATAAAAATAATAAATAAAAAGTTTAATTCTATTTTGATAAATTTTAAATATATTATATAATATGCCTGCAACAAATTATAATAAATAATTTAATATTGAGTTTGGAGGATTTTAATGTGGAATCGTTAAACTTATTAAATTTTAAAAGTTTGTTTTACGTTTTTATACTATTTGGAGCTTTAATTATGCTGGCCAATATGATTATAGCTTCTTCATTAAAAAAAAGAGTTCCGGGAGGTTTTGTAGGAAAATGGCTTGCTATTATGTTTGTGTTTATGTTGTTTTTCTTTGTTGCTGAAGCAGGAAGTTTCTTATTTATTTCATATATAACTAACATGGATCTGGCTTATTTTCTTATCTCTTTAGTTTTATTTTTCGGTTCCATATTTGTAGCCGTCGTTAATAGATTTATATTTCACTTAATTAAAGAATTAGAGGTTCGCAAATAAATATCATGGATGTTAAAGGAAATATAACAAATTTAGAGCTCTTTGATGTATTAAAATTTTTAGATATATCAAAAAAGACAGGCGTTTTAAATCTTCGATTTGATGATTTTGCGGCTAAACTTTTTATAAAAGACGGATTTCTTAATTTTCTGTCTATTTCTGAAAATTCCATTCTTGAAAAATTTATAATGAAATTTTTAGATATCAGCAAAGAAGATTACTTTCAAATGTTAGAAAAGTATAGAACTTATTATAAAACCACGGCCGGATTTGATATATATTTTTTTAAATTAGGTGTTGTTCCTAAAGATAAAGAAAATGATTTTATTTCCAACTATATACTTGAAACTATTAATTATATTCTGTTTTTATCCAACGGTGAATTTTCTTTTGATGAAAAATCTCTTCCCGAAGTTATAAATTTTGCATCTCCGATTAATCTTATTCCTGTTCTTTCAGAAACCAAAAAAAGGAGAGACGAATTAGCCGTAATTTCTAAAATAGTACCTTCAAAACAATATATACCGTCGGTTATTACAAATAGGACGGGAAGAGACTCAAGACCTTTAAGTCTTTCCCCTGCGATATGGAATGTCCTATCGTTAATTGACGGAAAAAGAACAATCAGCCAGATTATTGCTCTTTCTATTGAAAATGATTTTTTTATACTAAAAACTTTATATAATCTTTTGCAAAGCGGATATATTCATCTTGAACCTCCTCAAAATTTTAAATCAACTAATGTTGATATCGTGGACTCTATTAAAAAAATATTAAACGAACAATTAGGAAAAAAAGCCGACAAAATACCGGTAGATTTCAGTCATGTCAAAACCGACAAACAATCTCTTACCAAACTTATTAATGAAATAGAAAGATATGTATATATGTTTATTGACGATAAAAAGGCCGCTAAAATAGATTATCTTCTTAAACAGCTATTAACGGTTTAAATTATTTAAATTATTATTTCAATTAAAAGTTTGATTTAAATAATTTAAAAATGAATAAATAAGAAATAAAATAAAATAAAATAAGGTTTAATGGATTTTATTGTTCCTGAAAATTTTAAAAACAAATATGTTTGCCCTTTGGTTTTAGGCATATTCGGACATAACATATCATATTCTATATCCCCCCTTATTCATAATAAACTTGGAAATATTTTAAAATTAAATCTTTGCTATAAGAAATTTGATGTAAATCCTGATTGTTTCGCAGAGACTTTTAACGGTTTTAAATCTCTAAAATTAGATGGCGCCAATATCACAAAACCTTACAAAATAGAGGTGATAAAATATTTAGATAAATTAAGCAAAGAAGCTGAAATTATAGGAGCTGTAAATACCGTAAAATTAGACGATAATATTTATAAAGGCTATAATACCGATGCCTGCGGTTTTATTAAAAGCATTAAATATGAATTTAATTTTAATTTTAATAATGCAAAAATTATTATTCTCGGGGCAGGAGGCGCTTCAAAAGCAGTTTTATATTCTTTATTAAAAGAGGGGGCTTCCGGCATACATTTAATAAATAGAGATTTAAAAAAGGCTGCGCAATTAGTTGATACTGCATCTGAATGGAATAAATATAGTAACTGGAATATTAAATCATTATCGTATTCTAATTTTCTATCCGATACAATTAAAAATGTATTTAATGAGTGTGATTTAATTGTAAATACTGTAACGCCGTCGGAAGAATCTGCCAAAACAATATTGTTGCTGCCTTTTAGCGATTTAAACAAGAATTCTTATGCAATAGATATTTCATATAATCCTCCTGAAACTTCGTTTATGGCGATTATGAGAAAAAATAAAATAAAAACTGCCAATGGATTTTCAATGTTAGTTTTTCAAGCTATCGAGAGTTTTTATATATGGACAGGCAAAAAACCGGATTTTGATTTTACCTTAAACGCTATAAAATTATAAATAAAAATTATAAAATTATATATTTGCTTGCTTGATTTATATTTAATTTATATTATAAAATATATACATAAAATTAAATTAATTTTAGTTTAGATATCTAATAAAGTAAATAAAGTAAAGTAAATAAAGTAAAGTAAATAAAGTAAAGTAAAATCTCCTTGATTTTACTTTAAAAAAAGTTAATTTTAAATAGGCATTTTGTTTAGTTTTCGTTCGGTGTTTTATTTATTATACATTCGGCGTTGTTGAGTATAGAAAATTTTTTTTATATTATAAAATTACAAAATTTAATATTTTTATTATATTATTATGGAATCTCAAAAACTTGGCGAAATTTTAATAAAACATGGCGCCGTAAAGAAAGATGATATAAATAATGCTTTATTGATACAGGAAAAATCAAAATCCGGTTTTTTGCC
>JAKACI010000165.1 GCA_021821565.1 bacterium
ATACCGATTAAATCCGTGCCGCAAATTATTGGAAATGCCCCCAAAGATAAAAATTTATATTCTACAAGTCTTTCTTTATATAATGGAACTGTTAAATCAGTTTCAACATTATTTATTATAATGTAGCTTTTAGACTTTATTGCTCTTGCGGCTAAGCCTTCAGCGTATTTTGGATCATCATAATGTAAGTGTAAGTTTTTTGTATAACTGAAATCATTATTATAGACGCTTATTATTTTTACCTCTTTATTAGATTCATCTAAAACACCAAACCAGGAGTAGCTGTAACCCATTTTTTCTACAATTAAATCTATCAGTTTAATGGTTAATGAGTTTACATCATCATAGGTTGAAATATTTTTAGAAAATTCATTTATGCTTGAAACTATAAGGTAATTTTCTTCTTGCCTTTCCCTTATCTTGTCGTTTAAAGCCGTAATAGCCTTTGCGAGCTCATAAAATTCACTTTCTTTGTTTTGATATATATTCATCAAATCTAACTTTTGAGGGTTATTCGGATCTATTTTTGTAATACTTTCCAAAAGTTTATAAAACGGGTCTGTTAACTTTTTATTATAAAATATAAAAATTAGGATTATAAAAATTAATAAACCGATAAAAAAGAATATAGGAATATAAAACTTCGTAATATACCAGAACCATCTGTATTCTTTTATTCCCGCGCCTAAAATTCCTATTATTTTGCCGTCATAGTTTAAAATCGGTTTATTGTATATATAAAACGGGACGCCGCCGGCAATAGCCGATGTATAAACACTTTCCCCTTTTTTTAAAACCATCGTCTGCTTTTTTGTAGCCCTCTGACCTATACCTAAATATCTATTATTTTTAAATGCCGAACCTGCCGACCTCTTGGCTCCGTAATAGACACCTAAATTAGCAATCATATGGTTTTTTATGCGAATACTTCTTAAAAAATCGCTTGTAATATGTTTGTTTAGAATAATTATAAAACCCGATTTTTTATGCATAATCCAATAAATTACTCTCAACGAAATAAGTTTATCCGATTTATCTCTTCCAAACCCGCTATACATATGTATATGCGTATTTTTTGCATGAATAATCTCATAAAATCTTACATCATCACTTAAATTCATACCTCTTTCATATCTATATCTTATTTTTTTAAAAGAAATTACCCGCCCGCTTTTTAATTTTATCAGGATAACGCTTGATATCTCTTTTGAAGGAAATATTTTTTTGATAAAAGAGATTTTAAAGTTATGCGCAACAATATCGTTAGCCTTTTCGAGCATAAATTTTCTATCGTTCTTAAGCTCTATCGTTGCCTTCGTTAATTGCCACTTTAACCGCTCTTTCAGGAATTTTTCGCTATATACGGATATACCACGGACGGTTAAAAATATCCCTATCAAAAAGACAATAAGGTTCAATACTATAAAAAGAAAATATATTTTAAATTTTACGGAATTGGTATTTATTTTTAACATATTTTTTATAATTTGGATTATTTTATAAATCGTATAATAGAAATGACAAGTGTTTATTGCATAATATAATGACAAGTTTATATATATACTTATATATATGCCATGTATTTATATTATATCCTATTTTTTCTTCGGCTGTTGTTTATTGCATAATACAGGCTGTTAATAAACGACTCTGCAGTCCGCATTTTATTATTTTAATGTTTATAACCAATTTTTCATTAAATTTATACCGTGAGAACTTAAATAATAATAAATCATAGTATAGCAAACAGTACTTACTATTAACGGCACATAGAAAAATAAAAAATCATTTTTTCTATTTTCTACTAATCCTAAAATCAAAGAAATAAATAAAGTGCCCATAAATAATTGCCCTGCAAAAAAACCTATATAAGCACCTTTTTTTACCCATTTATCATTAATTTTATTTAATCTGTTCTTAAAAAAATTAAATTTTCTTAAATATTGTGCAAAATAAAAAATTAAAACACATACGATAACCTCAGAAATTATTACGGTTAAAACAGATAAAAAAGGATTTAATTTTGCAATAGTTATATAAGAAACAGCTAAAAACTTACCGCCAAAAATCGGATTTATATTAATAAATATTAAGATAAAGTAATTTAACATAATATAATTTTATTTTATTAAATTATTCCAAAAACATCTTTTTAGTTTTCGTTTGATGCTTAATTTAATTTTCAATCGGTGTTGACATCTTTACACATCTATCATTGATAGTATTACTTGCTCGTGATATTTTATACAATATTATTATTATATATAAAAAATTGTATAAAATATATCAAGTTTTAGTATTCCATATATGAGATAATAACCCAAAATTGCCGATAGAGATTGTTAAAATAGCTTTAAAGCTATATAAATACCGGATTCCCGCTCACGCGGGAATGACACCCGTCGGGTGAAAACTTAAATACCCGCAAAGTCATTTCTGCGTGTGCAGGTACGCTTTAAAGCCGTCGGCATTTAGACGGCTCATCCAGGAAAATAATTTTCTATCGGCAATTTTGGGTAATAATATATACATAAGGGAAAAGTATGATATAATACATAATAAGTAAAGTGGGTTGGAAAAATTTTGTCGGAACATTAATTAAAAATAAATAATAGATTAGTTAAAATACAATAAATTAACATAAAGTAAATTAATTATAGCTAAAATAAATTATTTAAAATGTACATTGCGGTTAAAATACAATAAAATAAATTAAGGAGAAAAATTATGGCTAAAATTAATAATGTCGTAAAAGAAGCATTAGATAAGACTGAAATGGTAGTATTAGGAACTTGCGGTACTGATGGCGTACATTTATCCGCAACTTGGGGAGAATATGTCAAAAATTTAGGTTTAATCGACGATGAGATAATTCTAATACCGGCAGGAGGGTTGAAAAAAACCGAAGAAAATTTAAAGCTTAAAAATCAAATAGAAGCTTTAATTGGTTCAAAGCAGGTTGCAGGCAAACTTGGACCAGGGCAGGGCGTAAGTATTTCTGGAAAAGGCGAATTTATATATTCCGGTGAAATTTTTAATAAAGTTAAAGAAAAATATTCATGGATAAGAGCAGTTTTAATGATTAAAATAGAATCGTTTACGGTACAGCTATGATGTTAACGGTATCGACATCTAAGTCGGGGTCTATATCGCAGTAATATTTTCCGTTCTCGTCGTCAAATAGACAGTATATGCAATTTTTACAGGTTTTATCCATAATTTCCTCTTTGTTAAATTTGTTAATTTGTTGTGGTTCAGCGTTTGTTTAATTTGTTGTTTGTTCTTCCCAACATCGCTCTTAATATAACGTTTCTGACCAAGTCTGTTTCTTGTTTTTCTTCGGGTTCGACCGTTCGGGATTTAATGAATTCCTCAATGTCTTGAACCGTAAATAGCCTTTTGGCTCCTATTTTTATATGTCGGAGCTTTTTCGCTCTGGCGAGAGAATAAAGATACTCTTTTGAAATATTCATATATCCGGCGGCTTGTTTGACTGTTAATGTTATAGCACCAGGCGCAATAGAAACCGACTTCGGCGGCGGAGTCGTGAGAGACAATCCCGAGGTAAATGCTTTTATCGCTTCCGGAACATCTTTGGGCATAGTGGGTCTGCCGGATGATATAGGTGGCGTGATAGCATCAATGTTGAGCGAAAATAACGCATGGATAAACGTTCAGCGAATCGAAGCATCCGGCGGCATATTTATTTGAAAGCAACGCACATTAAAAAGGAATTCTTATTATGACCGTAAGCGAACTAATCGAAGAACTTAAAAAATATCCGCCGGAAACCAGGGTTATGATAACTTCCAGCGATCCCGGAATAGATGACATAAAAGTAGCGGATTATCTTGCCGTCTACCTAAACTGTTATGAGGATTTGCCGAGTTTCGGCCGCGGTTTCCATCAGGAAAAAAGCTATAAATCGTCGCAATTTTTATAAATGTCAGGCGTTTCCGACGTAATTTCTCCGCTGGGCAGTTCGTAAAAAAGCTTGCCGTTTCTACTATAGACGTTTGGAATTCCCATTTCTAGATTCTCTTTCTGCGCATTTCTGACGGCATTATTCCCCGCCCTTATTATCTCGTCTCTTAATTTGATAAATTCATCATTGCTCATATAGAACCCTCAAACTGTTTATATA
>JAKACI010000166.1 GCA_021821565.1 bacterium
AAGAAAAGATTTAATAGCGAAAGGGTTTAAGAGGGCGGAAAGTTTTAGCTGGAGACAATCGGCTATAGACTTGCTGAACGCTTTTGCAAATGAATTGAAAAATTAAATTATAAACTAAAAATGAACATTTTAATAGACGCCAATACTTTATATCAGAAAGACTGCGGTTCAAAAACCTATACATATAATCTTTTAAAAGAATTTTTAATTCTTGGGCAGATTAATAAAAATAATTTAAATAAATCAAACTATACTATAAATAATATAAACAACAATATAAATAATATAGATATAAACAACAAAAACATAAATATAAATATAGATATATGCGATATAAGCGGCAACATTTTTCCTCTGACAAGCATTGAACAGCTTGATGATATCGCCTATAAAGCAAATTATAAAAATTTCTTGACAAAATTTAAAAAGTCTATTCCGCAAGATTCTTTATTTTATCCTTATATTAAATCATTTTACAGAAATATTAAAAAAGGCATAAATAAAATAAACATTTACTCGGCAAATAAAAAAGGCAAAATTTACGATATTTTTTTTACTCCATACCAGATGGAAATAGATGCGGGTATTGCAAAACATAAATTTATAACAATTCACGATATATACGCTCTAACTCAGCCTGATAATTATTTAACGAAAAGCTATACTCTGTCGTTTAAAAAATATCTTGAAACCTATCTTCCGCATTTTGACGCGATACTGACGGTTTCAGAGTTTACAAAAAATGAAATAGCAAATTATTTTAATTATCCGAAAGAAAAAATATTTGTCGTTCATGGAGGATTTGATAAAAATAATTATAAAAAGACGACAGACGAAGAAAAAATTAAAAAATTCAAAGAAAAATATGGATTAAGCAAACCTTATCTGCTTTATGCGGGCATTATAGAACCGAGAAAAAATATACCGAATCTTCTTAAAGCGTATAAAGAACTTAAATTGCAGGCTGCTGCTAATGGCTGTATTGATACCGATGCTGATACCGATAAAATTTTAGCTGCGGCTTATTCAGATGCGGGTGCGGCGGCTGGTGCGAACGGCTGCAATTTAGGTGGAAGTGATAGCATAAGCGGAGGCGGGAACGGTTTTAATTTTAATATAGAAAAAGCGGATGTAAATACCGACGGCAATGGAAATATGAAGCAGAGAACATGTAATAAGCCTGTTTTTAATTTTGATTTAATTTTAGTTTCGGGCTCTTCGGCGTTAGCCGACGAAACATTTAAACTTATAGAAGAATTAAAACCCGATGTTAAAGTTTTTAAAGGGGTTAATAACGAAGACTTAAATTTATTTTATAATGCCGCAGATTTATTTATATTTCCGTCTCTTTACGAAGGTTTTGGCATACCGCCTCTTGAAGCTTTCGCATGCGAAACCCCCGTCATCGCCTCAAACGCTACTTCAATTCCTGAAATATGCAAAGACGGCGCATATTATTTTGACCCGCGCGATATCCATGATATAAAAAATGCGATAATAACTGTTTTAAATTCTCAATCCATTAAAAACAAATTAATACAGAAAGGGCTTAAAACCGCTAAATTATATTCGTTTAGAAATTCAGCGCAAGAAATTTTAAATGTTTTTTTAAGTCTTCGGAAAACATAATATCCGCCGCTATCTGAAACAATATAAAGATAATACGGCAAGGCTACTTTATTTGTCATTTTTTATTAGCTTTTAAACCTGCATAAAATTAATAAGTTCAAAATTAAGCTATGTAAAATAGAAATATCTCCGTTATTTACTACTTCGGGAAAACCGCCTAAATCAAAATATTCTTTAAATAATCTCTTTATTTCCGACCGTTTTTCACTAATATAAAAAGTTTTATCGTCAATAGAAAAACCTTTAAAAGAAATAAACTCATAAAAAGAGTAGGGCAGATTAACAATCTGCCTATTTCTTCCAGTTAAAACGGTAGATATATCAGAACTAAGCAAACTTGCATTAGAACCAGTTATAAAAAATTTTATATCTTCAAATTCTGAGACAAAAGACTGATTTTATCAGGCTATTTTCTTTGTCTCGGAAGAATGAATAATGATATCGAACAGTCGTTCGTTGGTTTTATTCATATAATCCACTTTTTCGGACAGGGCAGTTATCTTTGTGTCAATTTTGTCGTCAAGGGAATCTATCTTACCGTCAAGGGAATCTATCCTTTCATCAAGACGGGCTATATCTGATTTAAGTTCGTTTTTAAAAGAATCTATTTTTTCGTCAAGTGATTTTATCCTTTCCTTAATTACTTTTTGTTCGGTTTTAATCTCGCTTAAATCAGGGATTATAAGTTCTTGAATGACTTTCCTTACGGCATTTTCTTTAATACTTTCGGCAGACATTTTACACTCCCGTATTTAAATTAATTGATAGTGTTATTATACCAAGATTTTTAAAAAAGAAAAATATAAAAAATGAATAAAATAAAATCTACAACGGTATCTTATTTTGATATAATAAACTTCGTAAAAATATTAACGGCTTTTATAATTTATAATTATGGCCAATACTGTTATATTGGCGTATTAGAATGTTTTTGGTATCTGATTTATTTATGCCTTATTAAGTAATTATAATTGTAAAAAATGTTATGGGACGTTTTTGAGACAAAAGGGCTATTTATTTATGGACGGGATGTATAATATCAAGCAGCCTTTCGTTGTATTTATTCATTAAATCTATTTTGTCATTAAGAGAATCTACCTTATTGTCCACAGCGTCAAATTTAACATTCATTTCGTTTTTAAGAGAATCGATTTTATCGTTAACGGCGTCAAATTTAACATTCATTTCGTTTTTAAGAGAATCGATTTTATAATCAAGCTTCTTATCGACGGAATTTATCCTTTCTTCAAGAATATCCTGTTTATTAATAATCTTGCCTAAATCAGGAACTATTAATTCTTGAATAATTTTTCTTATTGCATTTTCCTTAATACTTTCTGCAGACATTTTTAACACCCCTAATTAAATTAATCCTTTCTTAAATTATACCGCCGTTCTTTAAAATAATAAAGGATTTTTTCTTTTAAAATATAAAATAAATAATAACCAACAAACCCTTAAAAATGGCGGGCTAATAAGTTTATCAGGGTTGAGCTATTAATGAGTTATTAAGGCATCTATTAAGGCATCCGATTTATTTATTTGACGACTTTTTTCTTTTAAAATATTACCAAACGTAACAAGGAGTGAATAATAAAATAAATCGGATACTCTTCAACTTCACCATAATTACCAGCAACATATTGATATTATTATATTTATGGGGCAGCAAAATGTCTATGGGGACTACAAAATAAAAAATAAAATGTAATAATATCAACGGGTTATAATTTTAGAATAATAAAAGTGGTGAAGTTGGGTTATCATTTTTTTATTCTTTTATAAGCCCTAATCTTTCCCATAGCCATGAAAAATCATAATAGGGTTTACCGTCTTTTTTATTTTTTTCTTCAATATTTTCGTAAAATTGTAAAAGTTCTATTACCTGTTTTTTGCCTTTTGTAGTCTTGATAGCTTCCAAAGGCGTTTTACCGTCAAGAGCCTGAATTTTCTCATTTAGCCATTTTTCATAATTTTCTGTTAAAAACTTATTTATTATTTCTTGCTGGATTTCTTTGGGAATTTCGCTTTCGAACTCTTTCTGCTGCTTGCCGTTATTTTTAGAAAACTCGCTAACAGCTTTTGCAGGGTCTTGAAAAACATCGGCTTTATGGACAACAGAATTATGAGCGTTTTCAATTATTAATTTTTTTGCTTTTGAAAGCCTTTCTTTGGAATTACATTCTACGGTTAGTCTATTATCTTTTATTTTTATTATTCCATTGCTGGTAGAAGCAAGCTTTCTTCCAGGCGTGTCGTCAACCCAAGTAAAGCTATTGTCTCCAACGTTATATATAAAATCTTTAATAGACTTAAGCTCACTAATTAAAGTATTTTTATCTTTTATTTCAAAAACAGCTTTAGAAAAGCAAATAATATCTCCGTCCATATTATTAATAATAAAAGGTCTGGGATTAGTAAACATTTCACACCAGAATGCATTAAAATTCTCGCTATTTTTTTTAAGATATTCTGTTATTGTTGTATTCGGATATTCTTTTGCTTGAAGA
>JAKACI010000167.1 GCA_021821565.1 bacterium
ATTTAAAATTTACCCTGAATTAAAAATTTTAAAGCCCGCCGATTTTGAAACGGCATATTTTTTCCCTTCAATTTATATTTTTCCGTTAAGTTTTATTGAGGATATTAAATCAAACAATAAAATTAATATTAATTTTAAGGCAGGCGATATATTCACCGAAAATGGAATATTTATAGTAAAATCTCACGGTTGTTTCGCATGGGGGAAAACTGCGTTAGACGCTTTAAGATGGACAATGATGCTTGAATCGTCGTCAAGAATATTATATATGCTTGAAGATTAACAAATTTCTATTACTCTATTATTATTATTACAACCTTAACATTACATAAATTTATTTATTTTCTTATAATTTTACTGAATTCTCTCATTCTGTCAATAGATGTCCCTGCTTCATCTCTTATCTCTTTACCGACCTTATATATAAAAACGTCTGAAAGGGTGGGTACTCTTCCGTCTTCATACTTTATTAATTTTTTTAAATTTGAGGGCGAATCTATCGCTATAATTTTACCTTTGTCTATTATTGCAATGCGATCGCAATTTTCGGCTTCTTCTATATAATGTGTAGTCAAAAACACGGTAATTTTTTCTTTATCTCTTAATTTATCAATAAAATCCCACATGTTTATCCTTGTCTGAATATCAAGCCCTACGGTAGGCTCGTCTAAAAATAATACCGCCGGAGAATGAAGGAGTCCTCTGCCCACCTCCAATCTTCGTTTCATACCGCCCGATAAAAATTTTATAAGCTTGTTTTTAAAATTATATAAATCTATAAAATTAAGCATATAATCAATTCTTTCTTCCGCCAATTTTTTTTCCATGCCGTAAAGTTCTGCATGAAACATCATATTTTCATAAACAGTTAAATCATTGTCTAATGTAGGGTCCTGAAATACCAGACCGATAGATTTTCTGACATTTTGTTTTTCTTTTATAGTATTATATCCGTTTATAAAAGCATTTCCTGAACTTTGCCTGTTCAATGTGCAAAGAATTTTTATGGTTGTTGTTTTGCCTGCTCCGTTAGGTCCTAAAAAAGCAAAAAATTCGCCTTTATAAACTTCAAAAGATATATCGTTCACTGCGGTAATATCTTTATATTTTTTAACAAGCCGTTCTACTTTAATTGCCGTAATATCGCTATTATTTAGTATCATTAATAATATTTAACCGTCATTTTTTAAAAAATATAATTTTTATTAGCTTTAATCTATTTTTAGCTTATTCTGCGCATTTTATTTGCTTGATTTGCCTGATTGATTATTTTTTATTTTATTTATAAAAATTTTATATTTTTTTGATATTAATTTATGATAAAATTATAAAATATAATTTTTATTATATATTATTGCATAAATAAAATAAATAAATAACAATAACTATGAATAAAGAAAGCATAATATTATTAGGTCATGGCTCCAGAAGAGATGACGCCAACAATATACTTAAAACTATTGCAAAATTAATTCAGCCCAAGTTTCCGGAAGAAAAAATAGAATTTGCATTTCTGGAATTAGCAGAACCTAATATTAAAAATGTTATAGAAAAATGTATTCACGAAGAACGTTCTAAAAAAATTTATGTAATGCCTTATTTTTTATACTCCGGAAATCACGTATCACGTGACATTCCCGACATTCTAAACGAATTTTCTATTAAATATCCCGATGTCAATATCAAATACGGCAATTATTTAGGAATTGACGAAAAATTGACCTGGCTTGTGACAGAAAGGATTGAAACTTTAAAATATGAAGAACAACGCTGAGCCTGTTTTTGATATTAAAACAAGAATATGGTTTGAAAAAAACGGTGAGCCTGTTTTTGGCATAGGAAGACTGCTTTTATTGCAAAAAAATTGAATCTACAGGTTCTATTAATAAAGCTGCTAAAGATCTCGGCTTTTCATATAAAAAAGCATGGAGCTATATTAATCTTATGGAAAAAAGATTTGGTTATCCGTTAGTTAATAAAAAAATAGGGGGTAAAAACGGCGGCGGCTCTATTTTAACGGAAAATGCAAAAAAACTGATGACGGATTACGAAAACATATTAAAAGAAGAAAGAAAATTTATAAAAAAATTATATTTAAATCTTCCTGTTTAATTTTATCAGCATATTCCGCATCTTCTGCATCCTTCAAAACATCCGAGAGTCGTCTTATATTCTAATGCCCGATTATACTCTTCTTTTAAATACTCTTTGGTTATTCCCTGGTCTAAAATATCCCATGGCAATATCTCGCCTGTTGAAAATTTTCTCATAAAATCTTCTATTTTATACCCTGAGGCAATAATAGCTTTTTTAATAGTTAAATTATTATTAAATGAATTGATTAAAATATTTAATGACAGTCTTGAACCTCTCGCAAAAAAAGCTTCCGTAAATGCGCTTTTAACAGAATTAATATTTAAACTGATATTTGGCAAATTATTTAATTCTTTATAAATAAAATCTATCTTTCTTAACAATATTTTCTCATTTTCAAAATTTTCCCATTGAAGCGGCGTCCATGCTTTAGGAACAAAGGGACTTATGCTTATCGTTAATTTTCCTATACGTTTATTTTTTCTAGAGGATTCAATAAACTGGGTTCTCATTGATTTTATCAGAGCGATAGTGTCTTTTATGTCGGATAAATCTTCGGTCGGCAATCCGACCATAAAATAAGCCTTAATATTCATTATTCCGCTTTCGATTACTTTTCTGATTGTCGCTAAAATCACTTCATTGTTTATATCTTTATTAATAATTTTTTTAAGGCGGTCGGAACCTGTTTCTACGGCCAAAGTAATAGTTTTCAGCCCGGCTCTGTTCATTATATCAATATTGGATTCGTCTAAACAGTCGAACCTTATAGATGAAAGAGAAAAATTTCTTTTTTTTTCAAATGAAAACTGCATATATGTTTTTATATATTCATTGTCCATTGTGTCAAGCCCTACAAAACCAATCTTTTCAAATTCTTGAGTCTCTGAAATTTCGGTCATCACATCTTTTATGGATGATTTTCTTGCAGGAAGATATATAAAGGCTGCCGAGCAAAATCTGCACCCTCTTTTACATCCCCTTGCTATTTCAATAAGTTTCATTGAGCTGAATTCCGCATATTCGGTTGTTACAGAACTGATCGACGGAGTAAATCCGTAATCTGACCATTTCCTTTTTATTCTTTCAGGATAAGATTTTTTAACAATTATGTCTTTTATTACAGGTATTTCTAATTTATCTCTTTTACTAAAAATAAAATTGTATGCGGAAGGAATATAAATGCCTTCAAACTTAGATGATTCTTCAATTATATCCTGTTTTTTTTTATTTAAAGATTGAGAATATTTTTGAATAATCTGAAAAAAATCAGGGAAAATAGCTTCGGCTTCACCGACAAACATTATATCAAAAAGAGGTGCTACGGGTTCGGGATTTAGAAATGATATTACTCCGCCTGCCATAATTAACGGGTGGGGATTGTTTCTATTTATATCATTTTGTCTATCTTTTGAGAGAAACGGGATATTTTCGGCGTGAAATATTTTTAAAATATTGGCAAAATCATTTTCATAGCTTAAGGAAAAAAATATTAAGTCATAATTTGATATATTTTTTCTCTTTTCAATAGAAATTATTCCTTTATTATTAATATAATCATCGTCATTAAAATCTTGCAAAAATGCTCTGTCGCATGACATAAAATCTTGGCTGTTAAGCAATTCATAGACTCTTAGAAACCCAAGATTAGACATCGCCACATTATAATAATTTGGAAAAATTAATAATGCGTTTACTTCAGAATGCCTATTTTTATTAATAGCGGATTTTTCAGAATTAATATAAATATCATAAAGTTTATTGATATTTCTCGTCATTTAATAATACATAACCGTTTAAAATAATAATAGTTTTATCATAAAGCTTATTGATATTTCTCGTCATTTAATACTTATATATAATACCTGTATTTAATATAATACTTACATAATTAATTATATTAAATATATTATAAAATAACACAATTTAATATATTATAACACATTTTAAAACATTTTAATTAATCAGCCTGTTTTCTTAAAAAGGTAGGAATATCAAATTTATCATTATTT
>JAKACI010000168.1 GCA_021821565.1 bacterium
ACCAATTTGTTTAAATTTGTAGTTGTAGATAGTTAATCAATTTATTATCCTAAATTAATTAACGACAATTTAATAAAATAATAAGAATAATATAATTTTATAGAGGATTTTTAATATGCATCATACTAATACTTCGGTATTTGATAAAAAAGTTTATATTCCATATATGTCCGACGCTGCCTATGCATTAAGCGCAGCTTTTAAGAGATGCGGCGTAGATTCGGAAGTTATGGATGCACCCGACGATTCCACTATCGGCTATGGTTTGAAATACACAAACGGTAATGAATGTATGCCGTGTTTTGTTACTACCGGCGATATAATAAAAGTTATTGAAAAACCAGGATTTGACCCAAAAAGTTCGGCTTTTTTTATGCCTACGTCACCAGGTCCGTGTAAATTTGGGCAATATAACAGACTGCATGAACTTGTGCTTGATAATATGGGCTACAATGAAGTTGAATTTTTAGTTCCCAGCGCGGGAAAATCATATACCGATTTTGTGGGCGATAAAGCAACTTTATTCAGAAAAACGGCGTGGCAAGGTTGTTTAGCCGTAGATACTTTAGAAAAAGCATTGTATAGAGTAAGACCGTATGAAATAAACAAAGGCGAAACTGAAATTATTTACAGTCAATGCAGGGATATTGTTGTAGATGCAATTGAAAAAGGAAAAGAAATTTATGACACAATGGAAGTATGCGCTAAAAAATTTGAATCAGTTCCTATAAAAGATGAGAAAAGACCTATAATAGGCATTGTAGGAGAAATATTTTTAAGACTTAATAAATTTACTAATAATTTTACGATAGAAAAAATTGAATCGCTGGGGGCTGAAGTTGCCGTTGTCCCCACATATAAATGGATAACTTTCACAACTTATCAATACACTGCCGACGCTTATAAAAATAAAAAATTTAAAGATATATTTTTGAGTTTTCTTGTAAATTATTATCAAAAGAAAGATGAATCAAATGTGTTTAAACCCTTCAGGAAATTATTAAGAAATCAAAAAGAATCAAACATTAAAGAAATACTGGACTATGCCAAAAAATATATTGACATAGCAATAGGCGGAGAAGCTATTTTAACGGTAGGTGAGTCCATAGATTTTGCAAAAAGAGGGTATTCGGGGGTTGTTTCTATCCATCCCTTTCATTGTATGCCAGGATCGGTGGTGCAGGCTATTTCAAAAAAATTCAGAGAAGATTTAAATAACTTTCCATGGATAAATTTATGGTTTGACGGACAAGAAAGTACAAATTTAATGCTTAGACTGGAAGCTTTTATCCATCAGGCAAAACAATGGCAGGGGGGTTCTAATGTTTTTTCGGAGGCGGCATAGTATCGGCAATATTAAAAATGATGAATATGAACATAGATTCGGTTATAAAATTAAATCTAAAATTAGAACAAAAATTACGGCTTCGTTTTTATCGGTTGTTTTATTAACTTTTTTATCTATTTTAATGTTTGCATGTTCTTTTTATCTGGAGTCTTTCTGGCTTAATGCAAAAGAAGCCTATGCTTCAAATTATAAAAGCGGTTCAATTGTTGAGAATCTGTTTCATAAAATGCAGCCGAGTATTGTGCATATACAGGTGTTAGGGTTAGCCAGATTAAAAAATGGAGCAATAATGCCTGAAGAAGACATAGGAACGGGGTTTTTTATAAATAATAACGGCGATATATTGACTAATTTTCATGTTATAGGAAATGCAAATAAAGTCGAAATTAGTTTTTTAAAATATAAAAATGTTAAAGCTAGCATAGTCGGCACCGACCCTTCATCGGATATTGCAATTATTCACATTAATCCTAAAGGCAAAAAAATAACGCCCGTTGTTTTCGGCGACTCTGATAATTTAAAGGTCGGCGAAAGAGTTATGGCTATAGGAAACCCTTATAATTTATATCAAACCGTTACTACAGGTATAATAAGCGGGCTTAAAAGGTCATTGGTTTTTCCTTCGGCAAGGTTTTACGGAAACATAATACAAACGGATGCCGCTATTAATTTCGGCAATTCAGGCGGACCTTTAATAAATTACAGAGGTCATGTAATAGGCATTAATACTGCGAAGTTAGCAGGGGAAGCCCAAAATATCGGTTTTGCAATACCTATTAATCTTGCAAAAAAAAATATTCCTGAATTAATAAAATACGGAAGAATAATAAAACCATGGTTAGGAATAGAAGCTATAAAAGTAACCAAAAGTTTTACCAGACTTTTCGGAATTAAAAACGTAAACAAAGGGCTATTGGTTGAGAAAGTTTTTTCGGGAAGTCCTGCATATAAAGCAGGTATAAAAGCAGGAAAAAGAATAATACAGATGAAAGCGATGACTTATGTTCTTGGCGGAGATATTATTACAAGAATAAACAATAAAAAAGCTGATTCGTTTTCCAGTCTAGAAAGAATGATTGCTTCATTTGTTCCAGGACAAATCGTTGTTCTCAAAATACATATAAACAATAAAGTTAAATTTATTAAAGTAAAACTCGGCGCACTACCGCCCAGCATTACTTAGCCGGAAACAATAAAAATGTTTTTAACAACAAAAAAAGATACGGAAGAAATAAAAAATGCCGTTAAAAAATATCAAAATATCGGTATTGTAGGCTGTGCTTCATGCGCTTCTATATGCTTGACCGGCGGATCTATGCAGGTTAAAGAAATGGAGCAATCCTTAAAAAAAGCAGGCAAGAATATAACATTTACTATTTCTATTGACGAACCCTGCGATATGAGAGTCTTAAAAGAAGATATCCGTTTTGTAGAAGATGAGCTTAAAAATACAGATGCCGTCGTTGTGCTGTCATGCGGAACAGGTGTTCAGACTATAAGTGAATTTACCAAAAAAAAAGTAATTGCAGGGACAAACAGTAAATATATAGCTAAGACGGAGCATATAGGCGAGTATAGCCCTTTGTGCTGCGGATGCGATGAATGCAGACTTAATTTTACCGGCGGAGTATGCACAATTACCCTTTGTCCTAAAGGATTGCTAAATGGACCTTGTGAAGGGCATAACGGTATCAAATGCGAAGTTGACGATGCATCGGATTGCGCATTTATGGCATCTTATATAAATATGAAAAATTTTGGAGAAGAAGAAAATATAAACCGTATTTTTTCTCCTCGAGATTACAGCATAAAGAGTATTAAAAAAAATATTTAATATCAAATTAACAAATGCAATAATAAAATAATAATAAGTATCCCAAAATTACCGATAAAAATTATTAAAAGTGCAGTAATGTTTTAGTAAGATTAAATTCCTGCTTTCGCAGGAATGACACCTAACAGGTGAAATTTTAAATTCCCTAAGAGTCATTTCCATGCAGGCGGGAAAGTTCGGAAGATATAAACGCATGCCGTTTATGGCGGAGCGGTCACCTAGAATAAAATTTTCTATCGGCAATTTTGGGAGTATAATATATAATTTATTAATTAATAAAAAAATAAATATTTATTACATATTATATCACAATAATATAAATAATTATAAATCATTTATGAATATTATACCGGAAATAGAATCTCCTTTGAGTGAAAATTATAAAGATTTCTTACGTGAATTAAAGGTATTATCAAATGAGCTTGGCAAAAATAAATCTATTAAAAATAAATCTAATAAAACCGATGATATTATTATTGAACAAAATTTTGGGTTTAATGCAATTTTGCTTTGTAAAGCCTTATCGGATGAAAATTTTAATGCCGCAATAACTTATTCATTTAATATGAGAGACAGAAACAGAATTTCGCTGTTTTCCGATATCATTACTCTAAATCAGATAGGATTGAAAAATATTATAATATCCGAAGGTTTGCATCCGATGAAGACTGTATTTTATTCGGCAAAACCTGTTTACGATATAGATGTGGTTACATTCAGTTCAATTATTAAATCTAAATCAATTAGCAATTTAATTGAAAATAATTCAAGTAATGATTTGTCTAAAAATAACGACAGTTATTCTAACGATAATACATATAATGTCGGCGACTTTAACCTTGGCGTGAAAGTTGCCGCCTCCGTTCCGGCTGATATGTCAAAAATAAAAAAACTTGTATCTAT